>CAYZLP010000298.1:0-6329 GCA_964478635.1 uncultured Caldilineaceae bacterium | reverse complement strand
AAATGCACGATGGCCTGGGGTTCGACCTCGGCGATCAGATCCACCAGATCGCGGTAATCTTCAGCGATGTTGATATTCACGTGGCCGACTCGCTTGCCGCTGATCGCTTCCCACGTATCGAGGCGCGTTTCGATGGTCTCAATGGGCGTCAGGGATTGAGTCCCTAACTCTACATCGATCTTGCGGCGTGAGAGATTGTCGACGATGGTGATGTCGTAACCGGCATTGGACAGATGGAGGGCCGTCGGCCACCCGCAGAAGCCGTCGCCGCCCAAAACGATGATTCGCCCGTTGTTGCTCATGGATTCTCCTCCTATCAGGAACGTGTACAAAGAAAGGGCGTTTGGTCCTTAACCAATGGAGCATAAACGAGTTTTCGAGGATTGCACAAACTCCGTTTGCGGCGATATTTAATCCCTTTTTTGGAATAATTGATCGCGCTCTCGGGATCGCGTTGACGGGCGCCATGTGTGCTAAGATGGATATGTTTCGCCACTGGGCAATTCGTCACTGGGCAATTCGTCACTGGGCAATTTGTCACTGGGCAAAACGTCGGCCACTCACCCAGCGTGAAGGAGTATGAATCATGCCTGCTCTGCCGGAGCGGTTGCGCGTCGCCATCTTTACCGAGACCTTTCTGCCCAAGATCGACGGTATCGTCAGCATTCTCCAGCTGATGCTGCAGCGGCTTCAGGAGCAAGGCCACACGGTGATTCTTTTTGGCCCGGCGGGTGGCCCGAGCGAGTTCGCCGGCGCGGAGATCGTAGGGGTCGGCGGCCCCAAGGTCTTCTTTTATCCGGAATTGAACATCAACTACCCGCGGCGCTGGATCTACGAGCGGGTCAAACAGTTCCGGCCCCATGTGATTCACGCCGTCAATCCCTTTGTGCTGGGCGCGTTCGGCCTCTACTGCGCCGGTCGCCTTGATACGCCGACCCTGGCCTCCTATCATACGGACATGGCCCGCTATGCCGAGCACTTCGGCTTTGGCTTCACCAGGCCGCTCCTCTGGTCCTATCTGCGCTCCATGCACAACCGGGCGGATGTGAACCTTTGTCCTTCCTCAACCGTACGCGATGAACTGCGCGCCCAGGGATTTCAGCGCGTGCGCTGGTGGAAGCGCGGCATCGACACCGACTTCTTCACGCCGGGGCCCGTCGATGCCGAACTGCGCGAACACTTGACCGACGGCCACCCGGACGATTTTCTGCTGATCAACGTTGGACGACAGTCACCTGAAAAGGGGCTGTTCGGGCTGCGGGATGCCATTTTCCCCCAGGACGGGGTACGGCTTGCTTTGGTCGGGGGCGGCCCGGCCCACGAAGAACTTAAGCGCCATTTTGCCGGCACGCCGACGGTCTTCCCGGGATATTTGCGCGGGCAGGATCTGGTGAACGCCTATCGGTCGGCGGACGCCTTCATCTTTCCCTCTACGACCGAGACCTTCGGCCTCGTCGCGCTGGAAGCTATGGCCTGTCGCGTGCCGGTGATTGCGGCTGAGAGCGGCGGTGTCCTCGATACGGTACGGGACGGCTACAACGGTCTCTATTTCGATCCCGCGCATCCCGAACAGATGGGGGAGCTAGTGGGCCGCCTGCGGGCCGATCCGGCTTGGCGGAATGAACTGGCTGAGAACGCGCTCCGGCACGCCCGCAGCCAATCCTGGCGCGCGACCATGGACCAACTCATCGACTACTACTACATGGCCATCCGCGTCCATGACCGGAGTGTGTCGGCGCTTTCCGTAGAGTAGCGCTTATCGCCTAACGCTCAATTAGCGTGAAGCTTTCCGGCAGTGTCTCCGGTTCGACATGGCCGCTCCCCTCTTCTAGCGGCTCTTCGGCCGCTGCGTAACGTATCAGCTCTACCTTGAAGCGGGAGCGATCGCTGCGATGGAAGCCGAGTGCGTACTCGATTGGCGTATCATCTTCGAGATAGCAGACGGTTTTCAGGTTGAATACGGGTAGATCGTCATCGATCCCCAGCAGCTCAGCGACATGCTCGGGCGGAGCGGTCGCTTCGATGATGCGGGTTCCTCGCATGATTCGTTGCCCGCACGCACGTTCAATCACTGCGTAGAGCGACTGATTGCGAAGGTCTGCGTGGAGGAGTTCTTGACAGCGAGCATAGGGTACATGGCTGATCGAAAGGTTCACCGGTTTCCCATCCACAAAGCGAAGGCGCTCGCAGATGATTACCGGCGAATCCTGCGCCACATTCAGGTATTTGGCCACATCGGCGTTTGCCGGAACCACTTCTTGCCTCAACACCTGATTCACCACAACATGTCCTTGGTCCATCATATCCTGATGAAAACCCGTCAACTTCTGGACAAGCGTCTCATGAATCTTGGGCTCAGCCACAAAGCTGCCTTTGCCTCTGTGTCGGTAGATGATGCCTTCCTGCTCCAGCGCCTGGAGTGCCTGACGCACGACTGAGCGACTGACATCGTACATGACGCACATTTCGGATTCACTGGGCAACAGATCGCCCGGCGCCCACGCGCCCGATTGAATCTGCCCCTTCAAAGTATCTCGCAGCTGCGCATAGTAGGGCAGGGAACTGCTCCGATCAATGGCCTCTGCGACTCGTTTTTCCGCCATAACCTTGTTCCACCTCAAGCAATGATCTGAATCGTGTGGTCAATTATCCCATCAGGCTACGCATGCCGCAAGCGCCTTCACATCGATGCGCATGAACTACACCTGCCGTAAATCGAACGCTTGACAAAGCCCGAAAAATCCCCTAAGATCAAATCAACTTGTACTAATAGGATAATAGGATAATAACATGTTGAGCGTATGAATTCAATAGATAGGAGGTAAGCTATTTCACAAGTCTCTGACCTTTTGCCAGTTGCCACATGCCGTCTTTTCTTCTCACGGAGGACACAAATATGAAACGTACATTGCAGGGTTCGCCGCTTTTCCTCTTCGTCATGCTCATCGTGCTCGCGCTTTCCCTGTCCGCCTGCGTGCCGGTTCCCCCGGCAGGAGAGGCGCCGGCCGGCGAAGGAGCCGCAGACGCAGGTGAGCCGATCCAGTTGACCTTCTGGCATCACACCTATACCGTTGCCACGGACTGGATGCGCGGCATGATCGCCGAGTATGAGGAAATGAATCCAAATGTCCAAATCGAACTAGTCGAATATCCGCATGGGGACTACGAAGTAGCCTTGCTGGCTGCCATTTCCGCCGGCGATGCCCCGGATATCATCAATCTGCTGGATTATCTCTTCCCGCGCTACTATGCCAATGATCTGCTTGCTCCTGCGGATCCCGCGGCCTTCGGCGTAGCGGATCAGCAAGGCGTCCTCGACATATTTGAGCCGCGTGCATTGGAAGGCATGACCTTTGACGGCCAAGTCTATGGCGTGCCGGCGGAATTCAACACGTTCGTCGTCTTTGCGAACAAGGCGCACTTCGAGGAAATCGGCCTTGATGCCGAAGATCCGGCCAATTGGCCCCAGACCTGGGATGACTTCTTCGCACTGGCCAAACAGCTTGAGCAACGGGATGAGAACGGCAACATTACCCGCATGGGCTTCAACTGGGTGTGGGGTCTGGATCTCTTCTGGTATGCCCAGCAATTCTGGAGCGGCATGGAACAATACGGCTGCCAGGTGTTGGGTGAAGACGGCATGGCGGCCATCAATTCGCCCGAATGTGTGGCCATGTTCACGGACACGTGGTACCGTCTGATCGAGGAAGACCTGGGCGGTCCGGACCTGGCGACCCCCAACGCCGTCTATGCCTTCCAGGATTTCATGGAGAATCGACAGTCGATGGTCATCGGTGGCCCGTGGGCACCGGCCGCCTGGCGGGAAAATGCGCCCGAGGTCTACGAGAACTTTGTCGTGATGCCCATGCCGCAGTTGAACCCGGACGATCCCAAGACATTCCTCCATACCTATGCCTTGGGCGTCAGTGCCAGCTCCGAGCATCCTGAAGAGGCGTGGAAATTCCTGGATTTCCTTTTGTCCAAACCGGGTGAGATGCTGGAAGTTGCCGGCTATATCAACGGTCGGGCCGGCTGGATCGACACGCCGGAAGCCCAGGAAATGCGCGGGGTTGAGGTTTACAGAGACGCCTACGCAACGGGGTCTTTCGTCTGGCGTTCAGAAACCTTCTCCGAGGAAGCTGAGGCCATCAAAAACGCGATTGAGACATTTGTCCAAAATGGCGACGTCCAGGGGGCACTGGATGCAGCGGCAGAAGAAATCAACGCCGTTCGTTCACAGTAGCGCCTGGCTGTCGAGCGGTTGTGCAAGCAGTCGCTTTTCTGGAAGAAATGGCCCCTACAGAGATTGACGATTAAATCCATCGAGTTTTCGAACGGGAGTCGGGTTGGATCAAGGGCAACCACCCGACTCCCCAATCACTGGAAATCGAACGCTACGTGTTCCGGATTGGTTATCGACGTCGAACCGCGTTATGGGGATTTCTGTTTGCGGCACCGGCCGTTGGTCTGCTGCTGGCGTTTAACATTTTCCCCATGCTTAACGCCTTCTATCTCAGCCTGACCAAGTACAATCTGCTCAGCGCCCCAGAATTCATTGGTCTGGGCAATTACACGCGTGTTCTCGACAGCAATCAGTTCGCGGCTTCTCTTCGCATCACGTTTATCTACGTCTTCGGCACGGTCATACCAGTCTGGTTTCTGGCTTTTGGCCTGGCCATGCTCCTGCATCGGGCCAAGCTGTTTTCGGGCTTCTGGCGTACCTCCCTGTTTTTGCCGACGATTCTGCCGCTTTTGTCGATCACGCTGGTCTGGAAACTGCTTTTCAACATCCGAGGCGTGATCAACGGCTTTGTCATGTGGTTTGGGTTTGAGCCCATCGGCTGGCTGACCAATGCCTGGCCCGCCAATTTCGCCCTGATCATGACCAGTTGGTGGCATGCCCCCAGCTACTACATGATTCTCTTTTTGGCCGGGCTGCAGGCCGTGCCCGCCGTGTACCATGAAGCGGCCCAACTGGATGGCGCCAATGCGTGGCAGCGGTTGCGCCACGTAACGCTGCCGCTCATGCGACCGACGATTGTTCTCGTGATCGTGCTGTCGATTATCAACGGCTTCCGCACCTTTGCGCTGCATGACGTGATGACGGGCGGGGGACCCGGAACAGCCACCCAAATCGTGCCTTTGCTGATTTATAAAACGGCATTTGCGTTTCTTGACATGGGTGGCGCCACCGCAATGTCCGTGATCTACTTCCTGATCATTTTGATATTCAGCCTGATTCAACTACGGGTGATGCAGGGAGAAAGTCTTGATTAGTCGCAGGTTGGCTCAACTCGCCCTCTATGGCTTGCTCGCGTTTGCGGTGATGCTGACGCTGATGCCCGTGCTCTGGATGGTCAGCACGTCCTTCAAGGCGCCGGATCAGGTATTTGGCTATCCCGTCCAGTGGCTACCGCGCGAATTTCACTGGCAGAACTACGTGGACGCTTTCCAGACGCGCCCCTTCAGTCTCTATTTGCTAAACTCGACGATCCAGTCCGGCGCGAGTATGATCATTGCCGTCCTGCTTTGCGCGGCCGCCGGCTACAGTTTCGCCCATTTTTCTTATCCGGGACGAGACGTGCTCTTTGTAATCGTTCTTTCCACCTTGATGATTCCCTTCGAGGTGATCGCCGTGCCGCTCTATTTGCAGGTGCAGCGCTGGGGCTGGGTCAATACCTATGTCGGCCTGATTCTTCCGACTGCGCTCTCGGCCATCGGCATCTTCATCATGCGCCAGTTTATGCTCAATATCCCCAAGGATTTCATTGAGAGTGCCCGCATGGACGGAGCCAACGAATTGCAGATATTTCTGCGGATCATATTGCCCCTCAGCCGGCCCGCCCTCAGCGCAGTGGCGATCTTCAATTTCGTGTACGTTTGGAATAGTTATCTGTGGCCCCTATTGGTCGTAAATGTCGATCGTCTCCGGACAATGCCCATTGGGATGGCCTTGTTTGAAAGCGAATTGACCGTTTCCTATAGCCAAATCATGGCGGTCGCCGTTTTTGGCGCCCTCCCGCTCGTTCTCTTGTTTGTCGTACTGCAGCGCAACTTCATTCGGGGGATTGCGCTGACCGGGCTACGCGAAGGCTAACGATGGCGGTTCTGGCGCTAGACATCGGTGGAACGAATACGCGGATCGGAGTATTTTCTGCGCCCGGTCGCTGTCTTGAGCGCAGCACGACGCCCAATGCGCTGTTCGGTCAGCCGGTTGCCGTTGATCGCCTGCTGGATTACCTCGAAGCGCAAATGGTCCGGGCAAGAGCAGTGACGAACCAGATCGATGCCGTCGGTGTTGCCGTCGCGGCCGTGGTGGATGCTCAGAC
>CAYZLP010000297.1:0-6345 GCA_964478635.1 uncultured Caldilineaceae bacterium | reverse complement strand
ATCAACGAACGCGTCAACGAAATGTGGGCCCAGGGGGAGACGGTCTACCATCTGGGTTTCGGAGAGTCGAGATTTCCCGTCCATCCGAAGATTCAGGAAGCGCTGCGCGCCAACGTCCATCAGAAGAGCTACCTGGCAGGCCAGGGGCTGGCCGACCTGCGCACGGCCGCGGCCGATTTCTACAGCCGCCATATGGCGACCGAGATTCATCCGGCCCAGGTCATCATTGGTCCCGGCAGCAAGTCGATCATTTATGCACTGCAGATGGCGTTGGACGCAGATTTGATTCTGCCCACACCGTGCTGGGTGAGCTACGCACCCCAAGCCGACTTGCTGGGCAAACCGGTCCATCACTTGGCAGCCGCAGCGGCCGACTACTATGCGCTGAATATCGATGCCCTGGATGCTGCCGTGCAGCAGTGCGAGGGGCGCAACAAGCTACTGCTGATTACGAGCCCCAACAATCCGACCGGCCTCATGTACCGGCCGGACTTCCTGGAAGAATTGGCCGAATATTGCCGTGCCAATGGAGTAGCGGTCATCAGCGACGAAATCTATGGCCTGGTGCCCCACTCTCACACCGAACATGTGTCCATCTCCCATTTCTACCCCGAAGGCACCGTGGTGCTCGGCGGGCTGAGCAAGCACCTTTCCCTGGGTGGCTGGCGCATCGGCGTAGGCATCGTTCCCGCGCATGAAGCGGGCGCCCGGCTGATGATGGCCCTGCGCATTATTGCCGGCGAGATCTGGTCGACACCCACGGGTCCGGTCCAGTATGCGGCGATTACTGCCTTTAGCGGGGATCCGGAAATTGAGGCCTACATTGCCGAGTGTCGTGACCTGCACGACATCCGCACCCAGTACCTCTGGCGCGAGCTGGTCAGGCAAGGGTACGACATCAAGCAACCCGACGGTGGCTTCTACATGCTGCCGATCCTGAACGACCGGCGGGAGGCATTGGCGCGATTGGGCATCAATACCTCCACCGAGTTGGCCGCTCATCTGCTGGACAACTACCGGCTGGCGACCTTGCCCGGTACAGCCTTCAGCATGGCGGGCGGTGAACTCTGCCTGCGCTTGGCATCCAGCTATCTGGATATGGAATCTGACGCCAGGGCTGATGAGGTACTGGCGGCCTTCCGTTCCGGCGTCGACAGTGATACGCTCATGCGCGATTACCATCCCGCAACCAACGCCGCCCTGGCCCGCTTCGGGGAATTCATGGCGGCGCTAGGCTGAGCGCGCGTGGACCTAAACTGTCGTCACCATGAACCCCCGGATCTCATACCCTTTGACCAAGTCGTCCCAGGCGACATGGGGTGGAGATTCGATGCGGAGGCCATCTAGCGCCAGCAGCCGCTGCAGGAAAACGTCGGTCTCGTGTAGCGCTACGTATGCGCCGGGGCAGCGGTGATAGCCATCGCCGAAACTCATTACTGGTTGGGTGGCGCCCCGCAGCGTTCGATCCGGACAGAGGGCGTGGGGCATTTCGTCGACGACCGCATCGTCGGCGTTGGCGGCATAGACGTGGAGATCGATACGCGCGTCTGGAGGCAGGGTGATTGTCCTGTCGCCATCCGTGATGGTGAGTTCTGCTGTCGTCGTGCGTAGCAAGTGGCCGACGACGGGCTCCAAGCGCAGGATCTCACCGAGGATTGCATGACGTTCTTTTTCGGGTGCAATCAGGTAGCGGGCGCGCAGTTCGGGCCGTTCGAGTAGATGCCAGGTTGCAGCGCAGATAAACTCACGCGTCGTGATCATCCCGGCGGCGCCGTAGGTCACACACTCGGTCAGGATCTCCATGTCGCTGTAGCCGCTGGCAATCAGATGGCTGATCACGTCATCGCCGGGCATCGCTCGCCGCACGCGGATGGCCGGCTTGACGTCGGTCCGGAAGAAGTTGTAGGTCGCATACTGGCGTCGGACGAAACGCAGCCAGTTCATGGGATTCCACAACTGCTCCATGCTCCGCGTGATGTCTCCTTCGAAGAAGACGTTCAAGCGCTTATCCAGACCGGGCCGGCTGCTGTCGGTCAGGCCCACAACTTGCGCCGCGACCTGAACGGCCATTTTCATACTCAGTACGCTCAAATCCATGGAACCGGCAGCCTTGAACTCATCGATCAGCTCGTCGGCATATCGCTCCATAAACGCGCGATAGTTCTCACTCACCCACTTGGGCGTGAAGTAGCGTGCAGTTTCGATCCGCTGCTCATGGTGTGCCGGGCCCTCCTGGTAGAGAACCGGCTTGCGCATGCCTGACGGCAGGCTGTCCATGAGCTCCGCGCCAAAGCCGGCCTGGACGACGGCGTCGCTGCGCAAAATCTGCCGGGCCAAGTCGAAGCTGCGAACGTGCCAGACGCCCGCGTCATCGACTGTGATTGCCGGACCCGCCAACTCTTCACGCGGCCCGGCAGTCTTGCGCTCGATCGGCCCGTCAGACCGAGGATGAGCACAGTCCTGCTCTGCTGTCGCCACAATTTTATTTGACATAAAAATTTTCCTTACCTGCAAATCAACCACTGCCTGCGATGGACAGGCGTTGCGCTGACTTACGATACCATAGGTCGGTTGTGGCCGGATTGCGTGACCCACAGCCGGCGCGGCCCGCGGAAGGAGATGTTGGGGAGATACGCGAACGTTTGATCTTCGACCAGGGCAAGGCCGGGCAGGCGTCGGGCGAGTTCTTCGAAGACGATGACCGCTTCCAGCCGGGCCAGGGGGGCGCCCACGCAGAAGTGGATGCCATAGCCAAAGGCCAGGTGCTCCCGCGCGTTGGGCCGATCGATTGAGAATGCATCCGGTTCTATGAACAACGCAGGGTCGCGGTTGGCAGCATTGAGGGCCAGGAGCAGATCGGCGCCTGCCGGAATGCTCACGCCCTCAACCTCGACATCTTCCGCAACCTTACGCCGCCACGCGCAGACCGACGGATCGAAGCGCAGGATCTCTTCCACGGCGTTGGGGATGCGTTCGGGCGCTGCGCAGAGGGCTTGCCACTGTTCGGGATGGGAGAGAAGATGAAGAATGCCGTTGCTGAGGGCTGCCGTCGTCGTCTCATGACCGGCCACCAGCAGCGTGATCATGCAGCTGGCCACCTCGTTCATGGTCAGGATGCTGTCGTCGCCGTTGCGGGCGCGCAGCAGGTCGCTGGTGAGATCGTCCTGGGGATCGGCTGCCTTGCGCGCCACCAGCGCTTTCGTGTAGTGCCAAAAGGCAATGAGATTGTCGGCCATGGCCAGCTGCTCTTCTTCGGTGGTACGGCCGTAATAGAGCTTCAAGCGGTTGCCGCCCCATGCCTTAACCTGGGGTACGTCTTCCAGGGGCACGCCCAGCAGAATAAGCAACACTTCCGCCGGCAGGTCGTAGGTCAATTCTGCGACGATGTCGACGGGCCGGCTACCCCTCAACTTCTCTTCCAGCCCGCCAATTCGTGATTCCGTAACCAGACGTATCGAGGGCTCCATCTCCTTCATGCGGCGGGGCGTGAAGAGGCGATTGACGATGCTACGGATACGGGTGTGGTCGGGCGGCACGTTGTTGGAGAGCACGGGTTGGGGCGTGTACTCGCCCTGCGCCAGCTTGTCGCGCATGGCAGCGGTAAAAGGCGTAATGGGCGTAATGGTATTTGCTGCGGTGAAGCGCTCGTGATCGCGCAGGATCTGCTTAACGGTTTCGTAGCGTGTGACGACCCAATAGCCGATCACCGGGCTGTAGAAGACCGATTCTTCGCGCTGAGCCTGGGCAAGCACCGGGAAGGGATCGGTCAAGTCCAGGGGATCGAAGGCGGTTGCAGCGTGGAACGGGCAGGATGGCTTTTCCATAATGTGCCCCGATTTCGGTGAATCGCAAGCTGAGTGGATGGTTGACGAGTGCTCGTGGCCCTACGGCATGCCGGCAACTTGTTTGAAGGGTTTCTGGAGTAAGTCGTGTAGCTCCTGAAAGAGAGAAAATTGATAATTATAGCGTGGGGCCAAAGCTGCATCCGGTTCGAAGCGCCTGGCCAATTTCAGGCAGCGCGCGGCGCCTGCGGCCGGGTCGGCGTAGATGCCGGCGCCCACGCCGGCCAGAATGGCCGCACCCAGGAGCCCGCCTTCGCTGTTCTGGAACGTTGCCACCGGTTTTTGGTAGATGTCGGCCTTGATCTGCGACCAGAGATCGCTGTATGCGCCCCCGCCGCTGTGATAGATCACGTTGACCGGATGGCCGGCTTCTTCCACAATCGTTAGCGTCCGGCGCAGCTCGAAGGTCACGCCTTCCATGATGGCCCGCACCATGGCGCCGATGCCGTGACGGGGGGTCAGGCCGAAGAAGGTCGCGCGGGCGTGGGGCGTTCCCAGCGTGCGTTCCCCCATGAGGTACGGGAAAAAGAGCAGCCCCTCCGCGCCGGGCGGCGTCGCGGCGGCCATTTCGGACAGCAGATCGTAGACTTCCATACCTCGGCGCGCCGCTTCTTCGACTTCATGCCGGCAGCAGGCGTCCTTGAACCATTTCAGGGAAACCCCGCCCGAGTCGGTTATGCCGAAGGGAACCCAGCCGTCGGTCACGTGATGGAGATTCATGAGCCGGGGGTCGAAGACCGGCGTGTCGGTGAAGACGGAGAAGATCCCCGAGGTGCCGGTGATGTCCGAAGCTGCGCCCGGTTCGGTGAGGCCGGCTGCCAGGAGCATGCACAGCATGTCGCCGCCGCCCGCCACCACCGGCGTCCCCGTTGTCAGGCCGGTTGCGGCTGCAGCCCCGGGCGTGACGCCGCCGATGACGTCGGAGGAACGGCGAATGGGCGGCAGTTTTCCGGCATCAAGCCCCAGCGCTTCGACCACATCCGCAGCCCAATCGTCCGTGGCCGTATCCATGAGGAAAAAGCCCGACGCTTCGGATTCGTCGATGGAGACTACGTCCGTCAGCCGATAGTTGATGTAGTCCTTGGGCACGACGAACTTCCAGGTTTCGGCATAGAGATCCGGCTCGTGTTCGAGCAACCAGCGCAGCTTGAAGCCCGTCCAGTTGGCGACGGGCGGATTGCCGGTGCGGTGATAGGCAGCATCGGCAACCGGGTTTTTGTCGAAGGCGTCAACCAGTTCGGCGCCGCGCTTGTCGCACCAGAGCTGCACGCCGTGGCTCAGCAGGGTGCCGTCGGCGGCCAAGGGCACCGCGCCGTGCATCTGGCCGCCGACGCCGATCCCCAGAATCTCGCCGGGCGCGACCCCGGCGCTTCCCATTACTTCGTGGATGCACTCGACGGTGTGCTGCCACCAGACATCCGGATCTTGTTCGGCCCAGCCGGCCCGGGGTGTCTGCATCTCCTGGGCGCGGCCGGCGACGGCGACTACGTCACCCGTGGGCGTGAGCAAGGCGACGCGGGTGCTCTGGGTGCCGATATCGATGCCCATTAAATATTCACGTTGCATGCTTCTGACCCTCTGTACGGAAAGATGGACCGCAGATGCTGCAGATGCGGCAGATTCGTTCGGATTTTTATCTGAGTGGCGCCTGGATGAATCATGGCATCCGGGGACGCCCGTCGCCGTACGCCGGATTATCCTTTCACTGCCCCCGACATCAGGCCGCGGGTGATGTAGCGCTCGAAGAAGAGCCCCATCAGAATGACCGGCGTCACGGCCGCCAGGGTGAGCGCGGAGATATACCACCATTGGATGCCCCGGGTGTTGTTCTGGCCGGCAATCAGCACGGGCAAGGTGATGGCTTCATAGTTGGTCAGCATCAAGGCGTAGAGAAATTCGTTCCAGGAAAAGACAAACGAGAAGATCGCAACCGAGACCAGCCCGGGTGCGCTGATGGGCAGAACGATGCGGGTGAAGGCCTGCCAATAGGTGGCCCCATCCACGAGCGCGCTTTCTTCCAGATCCCGGGGCAGCCCCTGGAAAAAGTCACGCATGATCCAGACGGCGAAGGGGATGTTGAACATGGTATAGACCAGGATCAGTCCGAAGTGGGTGTCTACCAGCCCGAGCGCGGTATAGAGCATGAGAAAGGGTACCACGAAGAGGGCCGGCGGCAGAAAACGTTGGGAGATAACCCAGAATGCGATGTCGTCATTGCTCCAGTTCAGCCCCTGCCAGCGGTATTGGTAGCGGGCCAAACCGTAGCCGGCCATGGCGCCGAAGGTGACGGCAAAGATGGTGCTTCCCGTGGCCGCAATCAGGCTGTTACGGAAGTGGCGCCAGAAGACGTCGCCCTGCTCCTGGAAGAGGTACCGCCAGTGGTCCATGGTCGGCTCAAAATCGATGCCGGGAAAATAGAGTGGGCCGCGGCTGACGTGCAGAGGCATCTCGAAGGATGGTGGGATGAGCCAGAAGAAGGGGAAGAGACAGACAAAACACCACA
>CAYZLP010000296.1:0-6377 GCA_964478635.1 uncultured Caldilineaceae bacterium | reverse complement strand
GGTATTTCGCCAGAGTGAGGGGGACTACGCAGACCCGCTCGGAATGACAAATCGTGAACTACTGAGTTTGTATCTCCGGGAGGTGTGCCGGCGCCACTGCTTACCAGGCAAATCCTGCCGGAGGTTATTTCCGGCCAATCGACAAGGAGCTGTGATGACTACTGAGGAAACCATAAAGGCCCCCGGCTTTCGGGCACCGGATTACCTGGGGCGCACCGTCGACCTCGGCGACTACGCCGGGCTCCGTCACATCGTACTCGTCTTCAATCGGGGCTTTTTCTGACCGTTCTGCCGACGGCATATGGCGCAGTTGCGCCAAGACTATCCGGCATTCACCGCCCGGAACGCAGAAATCGTGGTCGTTGGCCCGGAAGCTGCAGAGGCCTTCGCCCAGGAATGGGAGAAAGAGCACTTCCCCTTTGTCGGGGTTCCCGATCCCGACAATCGGATTGCCGATCTTTATGGGCAGCAGGTGAAATTGCTGCAGTTCGGCCGCATGCCTGCCCTCCTGGTCATCGACCTGGCGGGCAACGTCGTCTACCGCCACTACGGTGCCAGCATGCGCGACATTCCGGATAATGGCGAGATCCTGGCGCTGCTGGATACGCTGAACGGCCCGGCCGCTTGAGTGCCGGGCACGCGGCTTTTCTTATGTCAATCCAGTGTTTGTGGCGCGTGGGTGTGCGGTGAGCTGCCCCACCGGCTAGCGGGCAACCGGGAGTACGTGGAAATAGATGCCCAGATAGTGAAGCGTGCTGCCGGCCATGACGAAGATGTGCCAGACCGCATGGTTGTAGGGAATCCGGCTCCATAGAAAGGGGATGACGCCCAGGGAGTAGGCGATGCCGCCGGCCAAGAGCCAGGCCACGCCCCCCCAGCCGACTGCCTGAAAGAGCGGACCGGCGACGAAAACGGCGAGCCAGCCCATGGCCAGATAGACCGTGGTCGAAATGACGCGGTAGCGATTCGTGAAGAAGATCTTGATGCCGGCAGCGACAAAAGCCAGTCCCCAAATGACGCCAAAGACGATCATGCCTTCGGTCGTCCGCATCTTGACCAGCAGAATCGGGGTGTACGTGCCGGCGATCAGAAAGGCAATGCCGATGTGATCGAGGCGATGGAAAATGCGCTTGGCCCGCTCGGTCTGAATCGCGTGATAGAGGGTCGAGGCGAGATAGAGAAAGACCAGGGATGCGCCAAAGACGGTCACGCCGGCCAGCTGCCAGCCATCACCCCGCATCACCGCCATGACGACGAGCAGAGTAAGACCGGCAATGCTCAACGCCGCGCCGATGCCGTGGGTGATGGCATTGGCGATCTCTTCGCCGAGCGACTGCACGCGCTGCTTGGGTGTCGGGTTCGTGGAGTTCATGGCGCAATCATACTTGGAATGTCATTAGACCGCAAGCGCGCCGGACCGGGGATGGACCGGGGATAGACCGCGGATGTGACGGATGAGGCGGATGTGCCCGGATTGTGTCTAAAAATCCGGGTACATCCGCCCAACTCCGCTTAATCCGCGGTCCATTTACGCATCGCCGTCACGCTTGGCCCGCTTGGCCGCCCGTTGGCGCATTTCGTGATTCAGTTCCTTCTTGCGAATGCGCAGGGCCTCCGGCGTGACTTCCAGCAGTTCGTCCTCTTTCAAGGCCTGCAGGGCATCATCGAGCGAAAGGTTCTTGGCCGTGTTGGGCCCGTCGTTGTCCTGCTTGGGTTTTTCCCGGAAGTTCGTCAGCTGTTTGGCCTTGCACACATTGACCACCAGATCCTCTTCCCGGATGTGCTCGCCCACCACTTGGCCGCTATAGACCTCGTCGCCGGGCCTGACGATAAACGCGCCCCGCTGCTGCAGATTGGCCAGGGCATAGCTGCTGACTGCCCCGGTTTCCAGCGCGACCAGCGAGCCCTGATAGTGGGTCTCAATCGTGCCGGCATAGTCAGCGTAACCGTGAAAGAGCGCGTGGTAGATGCCCGTGCCGCGGGTCGCCGTGAGAAAGGGCTGGCGGAAGCCCAACAGACCCCGGGTCGGCACAATGTATTCGCTGTAGACCGTGCCGTCCTCGCCGTAGCGCAGGTCGACCAGTTGCGCGCGACGTTTCCCCATCATCTCGCTGACGGTACCCAGGTAGTCGCCGTGAACTTCGAGAAAAACATGCTCAAAGGGCTCCTGTTCCTGTCCGTCCGGACCGGTCTTGAGCACGACTTCCGGCCGCGAGACCGAAAATTCGTACCCCTCCCGACGCATCGTTTCGATGAGAATGGCCAGGTGCAGCTCACCTCGCCCGGCCACCAGAAAGCTGGCGGCGCTGTCCGTGTCATTCACCCGCAGCGCCACGTTGCGCTCCAGTTCCTCCATCAGCCGCGCCCGGATCTGGCGACTCGTCAGGTATTTGCCCTCGCGGCCTGCAAACGGGCTATCGTTGACGCTGAAGGTCATGCGCACGGTGGGCTCTTCCACCGTAATGGGTGGCAGGGGTCGCGGGTCATTGGGATCGGCCAGGGTGTCGCCGATGCCGACATCGGTGACGCCGGCGACGGCCACAATGTTGCCGGCGTGGACCTCCCGCTCTTCCTGGCGCTGCAGATTGCGGAAGCTGTAGACCTGGCTCACCTTGGCCGGTTGGCGCGTGCCGTCGGCGCCGATGCGCAGGATCGATTGACCGGTGCGCAGCGTGCCGCTCCGCAAGCGCCCGATGGCGATCTTGCCCACGTAGGAGCTGTACTCCAGCGTCGTCACCAGCATCTGGGTCGGGCCGTCTTCATCGACCAGCGGCGGATCGATATGCGCCAAAATCGTTTCGAAGAGCGGGCTCAAATCGTCGGCCAGTGCATCCGGCGCATGTCCCGCCAGCCCGTCGAGCGCGCGGGTGTAAATGACCGGAAAGTCAGCCTGCTCCTCGCTCGCGCCCAGGTCGATAAAGAGGTCGAAGGTTGCATCGACCACGTGATTGGGGCGGGCAGCCGGGCGGTCAATCTTGTTGACGACCACGATGGCCTTGTGCCCCTTCTCCAGTGCCTGGCGCAGGACGAAGCGCGTCTGGGGCATGGGGCCCTCAACCGCATCGACCAGCAGCAGCACGCCGTCGACCATGCTCAGGATCCGCTCGACCTCGCCGCCGAAATCGGCGTGGCCCGGCGTGTCGACGATGTTGATCGTCACATCCTGGTACTGAATGCCCGTCTGCTTGGCCAGAATGGTGATGCCCCGCTCCCGTTCCAGATCATTCGAATCGAGCACGCGTTGCTGCACATCTTGCTTGGCGTGAAAGACGTTCGTCTGGCGCAACATGCCGTCAACCAGCGTCGTCTTACCGTGGTCGACGTGGGCGATGATGGCAATGTTGCGGATATCCGGGCGCGGCTGCAGATTTAGGGCCCGCCTTGGGGGCGCATCCACACCGACGCCCGCTTGTTCAATCATGGTTTCCGATACTGAATTCATATTCCCCACAGGTTTTCAATCACAAGAGTGACGCAGAGTACTGTCATCCAAAACATCACGCGAAAAGACTCGGCCGGCAAGGGCCGAGTCTTCAACTATGCCCGCTCCATTGTAGCGCCGGAGCGGGGAAAGGGCAAGAAGGAATGGGGCAGATTGGCAATTGACAATTGCCGATTGCCTACGATGGTGCGGAACGGGATTTTCTGAAGAGCGAATAGGCGAGGGCCGTGAGGCCGAGGGCCGCGGCGCCGGCCAGCCACGCTCGGTCGCTGCCGTTGGAGGCGCCGACGCCCTTGGCCATGACCGGTATCTTCTCCAGCTTGCGGCCCGAGTCCTCCACGACCCGCGCGAAGCGCTCCGGATCGGCCCGTAGTTCCTCGGCCAGAGCGCGCTTCTTGGCGATATCCTCGTCGGTGATGTATTCCTCGAAAGAGCGCAGGCCCGCAATCTGGAAGTTGTGCTTGCCAAAGAGCCGATAGATCTCCTTAACCCGCTCCATATCGATGTTGCGGCCCAAGGTATAGTCTTCGAAGCGGCCGTCCATGGCCAGCAGGGCCGTCTCGGCCAGACAGGCGTAGGCGGTTTTGGGCGGCAGGCCGATGTCGTAGCCGAAATCGATGTCGCCGGGAATGAGCACTTCGCCGCTCTCGATGATCAGCAAATCGGGGCGCAGCGCGGCCTCAGCCGGGTTGATGTCCGGTGGCCGGGCCACGTCGCAGATGACCGCGCCGGGCTTGCACTTGGTCAAGTCGATGACCCGCTGGCCGAAAGCGGAAGTGGCCGTCACGATCAGGTCGCAATCGCTCACCAACTCGCCTGTCCTGGTGGCAATGGTCACCCGGGCGCCGGGCGTCTCCCGCTGGATGGTTCGCTTCAGTTCGATCAGCTTTTCGGGCTCGATGGAGACCAGCACGACGTCGCCGATGGCCTGGGCCAGCAGACGCGCGCAGACGGAAGCAATCGAGCCGGTTGCGCCCACGACCATGGCCTTGCCCTTGGTCAAGTCTTCCGCGCCCATCTTGATCACCGCCTGCTTGGCCGCCTCCAACGTTGCGGCCACGGTGAGGCTGTTGCCGCTGGTCACGGCGATGTCCGCCTCGTGGGCCACGGTAATGCCGGCGTCGCCGACGACGCTGGTAAAGGCGCCCAGCCCCATGATGCGCGCGCCTCTTCGCTCCGCCATTTCCGCGATCTTGGCCAGCTTCTTATAGGTGAAGTGCTCGTCGTGCTGCATCATCTGGCGCGGGGTTGCGCCCAGGGAATAAAGATAGCCTTCGATGCGCTGGCCGGTAGTCGGCGAAACTCCGCCCCGGATGGTCGAGATGAAGAGAGGCGGCATGTAGGCGGCTACCTTCTCGACCAGGACATCGGGCAGATAACGCGTCCAGCGGAACAAGGAATGATTATGGATGAATTTAAGGCTCAACGGGTGAATCACGAAGGCAAACCGGTTAATGTCCGCCTCTTCCGGCTGCAGATAGCGAATGGCCGGCGACCAGTGGATGTCGGCCATCAGATCGAGGTAGGTGTCCTCCGTAAGGGCCGCCGAACGATCGGCACGCAGGGCAACGAGAACGCCTTCAATAACGGCCGCGGACCAGCGCCCCAGATCGTCACCCGGATCGAGGGAGGGCATGGTCGTGACGAGAATGCTCACGCCCCGATCGCGCAGGTCGGCCAGGTCGTCATACGTGGCATGTTCCACGACGACGGTCTTGTGGCGCAGCCGATCGGGTGCATAGCGCCGAATCGCGCCGATGTCGCCCGCGATCAGGTCCGCCTCTGCAAAAGGATCGGCCGGGCGGGCGTGGCCCGGTTCACCGGCCTGGGGATAGATGCGTCGGAAAGGTTCGTCCTTGAGCCGATTCAAGGTCGATGGCGCAGCCTGGTCCAGGGTACCGGATGCGCCCACGCCGGGCAGATCGGGAAGGCCGAAGTAGATGATCGGATCGGCATAACGCAGCATGCAGCCGTGACGGGTCAAGGCCTGCACGAGTCCTTGATGATTCAGGCCGGGCGCCATGAGCACGCGCTTGCGTGCGAAGATCCCCGGCTCCGCCCGATCGGCCAAGATGACGCCCCAGCGCTCCAGCCCGGCTCGAATCCCGCTGCCGTCCACGACGGGCGTTTTGGCGGCCCGCGCGGCCAGCTTCACGGCCGCCTCGTGTTCCACGTGGGCCGACCCGAGCTGCATGTGAATGGGAATCCCGTCAAAGGCAATCGCGTCGACCTGACCGTCAAACTCGTCAATACAGGCTGCGCACCGTGCGACGTCGCCATGACAACCCCGGAAGACCAGGCGAACGGGCGTGTCCAGAAATTCTACGGTCTCTTCCCAATTTTCGTCATTGGGGTGAATTACCAACACCTGCTTCATTTTGAGTCTCTCTTCCTTTGTACAGTTCGGCCCAGATCCCGCAGCGAACATTCGGCTTTGCAACCATCGACCAAAACCGCAACGCGAGCGCCCCAGGATCACGAGCCTGTGCGCGCCGGTATGCGCGCAGGTTCGGCAACGATTGTAGCGGATCGACTTGCGCGAATACAGGTGCACCTGTCCCGAACGTCGCGTGTCTACTGTCAGGTTTGACAGGGACAATTCATTAAGTGTACTATGTCACCACAATTGATGCACAACGACACTGATCCGGAAGAGTAGTCGTCAGAGCGGGCTTCAGAGAGTCTCCGAATGGTGGGAAGGAGATAGCAGCGCAGATGGTGAATGGGCCGGGGAGTCGGCAACCGAACGCAGCACGCTGCCATTAGGCTTGCCCGGCGACGCCACCGTTACCAGGGCGCGGAGAATCGGAGCCTACAAGCCAAATCGTTGTTCCCGTTCTCGAAAGAGTGAGACTGGCGGCAAATCCCTGCGTTTCATGCAGGGATTTTTTTGATCGGCGCCGCCGGCTCAAAGCGGGGTGGCACCGCGGGGAAT
>CAYZLP010000295.1:1798-6403 GCA_964478635.1 uncultured Caldilineaceae bacterium | reverse complement strand
TTTGTCCGCTGGCGCGTGAATTTGGTGCAGGACTTGACCGGCGACGTGCTGGAAATCGGCGTAGGCAAAGGTGAGAACCTGGCTTATTATCGCCGGGCGTCTCATGTGTGGGCCATTGAGCCGGACCTGGCCCGGGCCGAGCACGCCCGGCAGACGGCCGCGCGCGCGGGCATCCGCGCCACCATCGACGTGGCGCCGGCCGAGGCCTTGCCCTACGCTGCTGACAGTTTCGATCACGTGGTCAGCAGCCTGGTCTTCTGCTCCGTTCACGATCAGCAGCAGGCCCTGGCCGAGATTCGCCGGGTATTGCGGCCCCAGGGCGCCCTGCACATGGTCGAGCACGTCCGTCCGCGGAACCCCCTGCTGGCGGCGTTTTTTACGCGCATTACGCCCTGGTGGAGCAAAGTGGCGTTCAACTGCCATCTCGATCGGCCGACGCTTGACGTTCTGCGCGGGCAAGGTTGGACCGTCACCGTCCATCGCCGGCTGGCGGTCTTTGTCCGGGTGACGGCGCGGCAGGCGTCGCTCTTTGACGATGGTTCGGGCACTTTGTATACTTAGATACGGCATGCCAAACATGCGTCGGCTAAACTGGACCTGAAAACGCATGTCTACCCACCCAATATAGATTTCGGTATCCAAAACGAAAGGAAAGGCGATCCATGTTGAAGAATGCCATTGCCAAGTTTGCTCACTCACTGCCCGCCGATGAGGTCAGCGCCCACTGTGACGGCCCGTGCGGCGTCTACGATCCGGCGTCCGCCCGCATTGCGGCCGAGGCCGTGCTTTCCATGACCAAGAAGATCCTGGCCCTTCAGCCGCCGGCGGACGGCGACGCCAATGCCTGGGCTCAGTACCTGAACACGCTCTCCCGCTACGTGGCCATCAAGGAAGAGCAGGCCCACCTGGCCAAGTCCGAACTGCTGGTGCTCTGGACCGATTACTTCAAGCCCGTGCACCTGGAGCAATTCCCGGACCTGCACACAACCTTCTGGAACGCCGCCAAGCTCTGCTCCTCCTGCAAGGTTGAGGTGAGCCTGGAGCATGCGAACGAACTGATGGCCGCCATTGAAGAGATTCACAACATCTTCTGGGCGAGCAAGAGCCGGGAAGTTGAGTATTATACGGCTTCCTAAGGTTGTGCGTGCTCCGGATCGCAGAGATCAAGCGATGCGGAGATGATGAGATTGGCAGAGGTCGGGTTGCTTGCAGCCCGGCCTTTTGTATTGGCGGGGATGCGATTGTATGGATGATGAACGGGAGACCGGTGACGTTTTGCCCGAGCCGTCGCTGCGGGAGTGGGTGCTATGGTTCTTGCGGCGGCGCCGCCGTCTGCGGGTGACCGGCGACTCCATGCTGCCGACGCTGCAGGCGGGCGACCTCGTGCTGGTCGACCCGGCGGCCTATCGCACCAATGGGCCTTGTCCCGGCGAGATCGTCGTGGCGTGGCATCCCTTTCGGCGTGATTTGCCCATTATCAAACGCGTCGCCTCCCTGACGCCCGAAGGACGCTGTGTCCTCCACAGCGACAACCCCCGGGCCGGCAGCGACAGCCGCCAGTTTGGCGCCATCGCCGTACCCCAGATTATCGGCCGCGTCACCTGCCGCATCCCGGCGGCGTAGCGCTGCATATTGCGCAGCCTGAGCCTGTCGAAGACGGGTCGACTAGCTTTCGACAGGTTCAGGCTACGGTATGTATGCATAGCTCAGGCTGCGCGACTGGAGACTTCATTTACGTGTGAACAAAGGAAGGTTCAAAAGAAGAGGCTCCTGCTCAATCGAGCAGGAGCCCTGTATCGTTAACAACGCTGGGGAGCGTGGCTAACAACTATCCTCGCTGGCGCGGATCCAGCGCATCGCGCAGGCCGTCACCCATGAAGTTGATGCTCAGTACCGTAAGCGAAATCAGCATGCCGGGCCAGATGACCACCCAGGGGGTGTACGTGAGAAAATTCTGGCCGTCAAAGAGCAGACGGCCCCAGGTAGGCACATCCGGCGGGAAGCCGAGGCCCAGGAAGGAGAGCGCCGACTCGGTGAGAATGGCCGCGGCGACCGCCAGGGTCGACGAGACAATCACCGGGCTGAGGACGTTGGGCAGGACGTGACGGCTGAGAATGCGCGTCTCGCGAGAGCCGATGTTGACGGCCGCCTCCACGAATTCCTTCTCCTTGATCGAGAGCACCGTACCGCGCACGATGCGGGCCGTAGCCATCCAGCCCAAGATGCCGATGACGAGGACGATCAGCAGAAAGATGCCCAATTCAGGCCCGAAGCTGTCACGGAGCGCGTCGCGGAAGAGCGTGATAATGACCAGCAGCAGGGGCAGCTGGGGTAGGGCCAGCATGATGTCGGTGAAGCGCATGAGCGGGTTGTCGAGTTTGGGAAAATAGCCCGCCATGGCGCCGATGAGCGTGCCGAAGAGCATGGAGACCGCCATGGCCGCCACGCCCACGGCCAGGGAAATTCGGCCCCCGTAAAGGTTACGCGCCAGCAAATCCCGTCCCAGATCGTCGGTGCCGAAGGGATGTTCCAGGCTGGGCGCTTGATTGGAGATAGCAAAATCGATGTAGTCGGGATCCTTGTCCCATACAAATGGACCAAAAAAGACGCCGACCACCAGGATGGTCAGCATGACCAAGCCAAACATGGCCAACTTGTGACGCCGGAATTGCATCCAGGCGTCTCCCCATAGGGTGCGCTGCTTGCGCTGCGGGCCGGTCTGAAGCTGTAGCTCACGCGGATCTGCCGCATTCACTGCCATAATGGAAACCTCAATCGCTTTTCTACACGGTTAATCGTAGCGAATGCGCGGATCCAAGACGCCGTAAACAATGTCGGCGACCAGGTTGAAGAGCACAATCAGGATCGCAAAGATCAAGGTCAAGGTCATGACCAGGGGGACGTCGCTGCCTTGAATGGCGCGAATCAGCAGCTCGCCCAGCCCGTTGACCCGGAAGATCTGCTCGGTGATGATGGCGCCGGCAAAGATCTGGGGAATCCCCAGTGCGATGAGCGTGACGACCGGGATCAGGCTATTGCGCAGGATGTGACGAACGACCACCGTGCGCTCTTGAAAGCCTTTGGCGTAGGCCGTGCGCACGTAGTCCTGTTTCAAGTTATCGAGCATGGCCGATCGCGTGTACCGGCTGATGGCGGCCGTTTGATAGAGGGCAAGCACGGTAACCGGCAGCACCATCTGGCGCATTTGGGCGACGAAGCTCGACCAATCGGTGACTTTCAGGGTCGTATCATAAAAGGACGGAAACCATCCCAGGCGCACGCTGAAAATGATGATCAGCAGCAGACCGGTAAAAAAGGTCGGAACGGAATAGCCAATGATCGAAAAGACCGTACCGACCTGGTCGAAGATGCTGTACTGGCGCACGGCTGAGATCACGCCCAGGGGAATGGCCAGGAGAATTGCAATGAAATAGGAGAGACCGACCACCCAGAGCGTTTGAGGCATGCGCTGGCGAATGAGATCGATGACGGGACTCCGGGTCTGCCAGGAGCGCAGACGCAGGCGATCCTCCGAATTGCCGATTTCCACCCCCGTTACATCCTCCAGGATGTTAAGCGGTTCGGTGACGAAGAATTGCTGCATGAATTTGACATACCGGATGTGAAACGGCTCGCCAATGCCCAGTGACTGGCGAATCTGCTCGCGCACTTCCTGGGGAATGGTCATGGGCAGGCTTGAGGTCGGATCGCCGGGCGCCAGATCCAGAATCAAGAAGATGATAAAACTGATGGCAATAATCGTCGGGATCGCCGTCATAAGACGACGGATGAGGTATTGTCCCATTGAGTATCTATCCCAGGGATGGGTTTACGGCCCCGCGAACGGGGCCGTAAACCGTGACGCCGCACCGTAGAGACGTTGCATTGCAACGTCTCTACAGCAACGTCTCTACGAAGGCATTACCGTTATTCCGCGCGTGTCCAGTCGGCGATGTTCCAGAGCTCCGAATCCCACGGGTTGAAGTCGACACCCTGCAGCGTGTTGCTGTGGGCGGAGACGTCACCACGCGTGACCAGGCCGAACTCGACGTAGTCCTGGACGATCATGTCGTTCATCTCGATAACCAGAGCGGCCCGGGCATCCAGGCCGGCCGTGTTGGCCAGCTCTTCGACCAGGGCAGCATAGTCCGGATTGCACCAGCGCGGGATGTTGTTGCCCAGCCACTGGTTCTCGGCCCGGGCAATCTCATCGCAGGTCCACTGGGGCATGTAAACTTCCGGATCGGTGCCGTCGAAGGTGTTGGTGTACATCTGAACGTCGGCGTAGAACTTACCGTAGGTGTCCGGGCTGGCCGGATCGCCGCCGAAGAAGACGCCGGCGTCGATGCTCTTCAGCTCGGTGGCAATACCCAACTCTTCCCACCACTGCTTGACCAGGGCCTGGGTCTTCTGGCGCACCGGGTTGACGGAGGTCTGGTAGAGGACGCTCAGCGGCTGGCCGTCCGGCGTTTCGCGGATGCCGTCGCCGTCGGTGTCGACGTAGCCGGCCTCATCCAGCAGCGCCTTGGCGCCTTCCATGTCCTGGATGATGCAGTCGTCGTTGTTGGGCGAGCGATAGATTTCCGGGTTCGGGACGAGGTTACA
>CAYZLP010000295.1:0-1698 GCA_964478635.1 uncultured Caldilineaceae bacterium | reverse complement strand
GCGTCACCGCCACCCTTGAAGGTGACCTGGCTGAAGTAAGGCTTGTCTTCTTCGCGATAGTTGGGGTTCGGCGAGAGCACGATCGTGTCGTTGGCCCGGAAGTCATCCACAATGTAGGGCCCGGTGCCGACCGGAGCAAAGTTCTGCTCCGTGCACTCCTGCGCGCGGGCGCCCAGGCAGTCCTGGAATTGGGCCTTCTGCAGGACGGGGCTGGTCTGACCGACCAGGGGACCGTACGGGAAGGGCTTGGGCTTGGAGAAGTTGATCTGAATCGTCAGCTCGTCAACGGCCTCAATCGACTCGACATCGCCGAAGTTGACCGCAGCGTTGCAGCCCATCTCTTCGTTCATGCAGTACTCGCCGGTGAAGGCCGCATCTTCAGCCGTCAAGGGCGTGCCGTCGGACCAGAGGATGCCGGGCTTGAGCTTCCAGGTGATGCTCATGAGGTCTTCCGAGATGCCGCCGTTTTCCAGCGTCGGGATCTCCTCGACCAACCACGGAACCATGTTGCCGCTGGAATCGTAGCGCGCCAGCGGTTCCAGGCTCATGGAAGCAGCATGAATGTCCTTGGTGCCGCCGGACAGATAGGGATTCATCGTCGAGGCGGCCTGCCAGTAGAGAATGGTCAGCGTGCCGCCGGCGCCGCGGCCCATGGCGGCCGGCTCGGCAGCAGCTTCACCGCCCTCGGCCGGGGCCGCGCCCGTGTCGGTCGACGGGGCCGGGGCCGCACAGGCGCCGGCCAGCAGCGCCAGGACGAGCAACAAGCCGAGCAGGGTTGTGCTCCGTAGATTCCTTCGATGGATCATGTGTGTTCTCCTTGTGAAACAATGGAGTGGTACGAATTGGACCTGCAAGCAAATATTGGATGCACACAAATGTGTGGCATTCACAAAGATGAATTGGGTCAGTGCGCTTTTGACAAAGAAGCGTCAGAGTCTCGCGCTTCGCTATGGGTCGGTACGGCTATCTTCAAGAGGGCGTTCGGTACCCGGTCGGGCGAACAACACGCCTGCAAGTTGAGGGATAAACAGCCATTTTGAGCCTTGGCCTGCTCAAATTGCCTGCATGGTACAGAATTTTTCAGGGGATGTCAAAAGCGTTTGAAGAGGATCGACGCTTCACCGCAAGATCACAATAGACCGCGGATGTCACGGATTTGGCGGATTGTGGCGGATTTCTGTTGATAATCCGTCCGGATCCGCCGCATCCGCAAAATCCGCAGTCTATTATTTTGGGATGGACATTGGCGTCGATCAGTTTTCAATCGTCACGGCGACGGCACAGGGATCCGGGAAGTTGCCGGAATTGTCTACGACCGTCAGTAACAGGGAGTAGGCGCCGTCGGTCAACGCCTGGGTATCAAATTCGGTCAGGACGCCGTCGACCACGGGCGCTTCGCCACCGCCGATGTAGGCGGCCGCCGCCTCACCGGCAATATACTCAACCTTGTAATACTGGAAGTCCGGATTATCGGCCGTACCTTCGATGTTGACGACACCGCTAATCGTCGACCCGATGACGGGATCCGTAATGCGCACGTTCTCATTGGGGCACGCTGCCAGCAGGGCCAGGCCGCCCACGACGGTTTCGGTGCTCACGCCGCTGTCGTCGACCGGCGCTTCATCTGTCGGCGTTTCCGCTGCCGGCTCCGGCGTAGTCGCGGCGGCCGGTTCTTCCGCCGGTTGCGGCGTCGGTAGG
>CAYZLP010000294.1:0-6424 GCA_964478635.1 uncultured Caldilineaceae bacterium | reverse complement strand
GCCCTTCCGGCGACTTTGGGCATAATGGCGCTCATGACGGCGCCCATGTCGCGCATGGAAGTAGCATCGATTTCGGCAATCACTTCCCTGGCCAGCGTACGGATCTCTTCCTCGCTGAGCTGTTGGGGAAGATATCGTTCCAGCACGGTAAGCTCGGCCAGTTCTTCGGCTGCTCGATCGGACCGGCCGGCTTTTTCATACTCTGCGGCGGCATCGCGCCGCCGCTTTGCTTCCCGTTGGATGACATCCATGACTTCATCTTCGGACAGCACGGTATCCTGACTGGTTGACTTCGCCTCTTCGGTCAGCGCCGTCTTGACAGAGCGCAGCACAAGCTTGGCCACATTATCCTTGTTGCGCATGGCATCTTTGAGATCGAGATCGATCTGAAGTTCCAGGGACGTTTTTGCTTGACTCATGTTGATTCTCGCTGAAGTTGAATGACGGCAGGCGGGTAGCGCAAGCCGTGTCTCGGGGACGCAGTGCGCTACTCGGCCGGATGCTCTTGGCGGGCAAGGCGCTGGGTGACCTGGCTGTCGATGGCGCCGGTTAGGAGATCCTGATAGCGGACAAAGAGTACCAGAACGCCGATCAGCACGGCCAGCAACAGGGCGAATTGCCACCAGCTCAGCGCCAGGGCGCCCGCGCCAACCGCTGCCGCCACGAAGGTCGTCGGCACGCGGATCAGGAGCGTAAGCAGGAAGATCGTGCGAAACTTGACGTGGGACAGGCCAGCCAGAAAGTAGGGTATGTCGCCCGTCGGCGTAACGATAAGAATCAGCCAGGTCCACACGCTGTCGGTATGCGTGACATGCTCCCAGCGCGCCAGGCGCTCGGCGCCGATCAGCCATTCCGCCAGGGGACGGCCAAACTGGCGTACAATCCACATGCTCAGCATGGCGCCGACCAGAAGGCCAATCGAGGCCCAGACACCGCCCCAGAAAGGCCCGAACAGATAGCCGGATGCAATCTGTACGACATACCCGGGGACCGGAGCGACCACAATCTGAATTGCGTTGAAGAGAATCAGGCCGAACGGTCCCAACCACCCCAACGTTGCGAGAAATTCCTCTAACGCTGCCTCGTTGCGTAGCAAATACCAGATGTCCGCGCCCCAGCGCAGGGCAAGAACGGCGCAAAAAAAGAGAGCCGCCCCCAGGATCCAGAGGCGGTAGACAGTTATCTCTGACGGCCGGCGCGACGCCGGCGAATCAGCCATTGGCTGCTTCTCCTGGTCAATTTCCATACGGCTATTATACCGTCAGCCGGTGTCCTGTCAACAGAAACGGGGGTGCTGGGTGCATTTCAAGCTGGGAGCGCTTCTGTCATGCTGAGTGGGTCTGCGCGATGCTTTTTTTGTCAATTCGACCTAACGAAGCATCGCGTCCTTGCTTGCCCCGAGACTGAATTGCACCCGGGGGTGCTCGCATGGTTTATTACTGTGTAGCTTCCATACGTTTCCAATGTCGCCGGAGATTGGTATAATTGTAGAACAAATTTGCGGATTTCATCCGTTGTCGAAGGTCAGACGTTTGGCGAACACGCCATGAGGAGATCCGAAGCCGGCCATGCTTGATCGATCACGCGTTATGTACGCCTTGGAGCGCGAGCGCGAGGCTTTCGTGCGGTACGGCGCCGAACAGCGCCAGCAGCAGCATCTTGCCGACCGCTGGCTGCGTCTTTTCGAGCAGCACTCGAGCGACGAACTGAGTCGGCAGGTGGCCGGCATTCCCTGGCCCGGGGCCTTGCCCACGCCGGAACTGGATGAGGCCGGCGGACTGCTGATGCCCTTCCTGCCGTCCTGGGAAAATCATCAAGAGGCCCGGGCCTGGGCGCTGCAAACGCTCAAGCGCCAATGCACCATTGCCGTGGACGGAAGCCAAATCGCGCCCGATCCAATCTATACGATCCCCGTTGGGGCGATCCAGGTCGGTTGGTTCGTCAATCCTCACGACGGCGAACAAGACTACGTCAAGGATATCGAATTCGCCGTCCTTCCCCCCGACGAATTGCGAGGAGCCGACGACGAGGAAGAGAGTTTTCCCGTCCAAACGGTCAATCAGCGCCGTTTCGTCCGGGAGTGCGAGCGGCTGAGTGAACTCATGGTTGAATATGGAGGGGGCAATGGCCGGCGCCCGGCACTGAGCTTTTTCGACGGCTCCTTCATTATCAGCTTTGCCGGCAAGATTCGGGCCGGACGGGCCCAGCCCTATGTCCAGTCCGTACGCGACCTGTTGGCCACTTCGGCCCAACTCCGGTCTCCGCTGGTGGGCTTTGTCGATATGTCCAATAGTCGAGACATCGCCAATCTGGTCCAGAATCTGGGCGGGCAAGAGCCGGGCCAGCCGGCAGTGAGTGATTCGGCCCTGCTACGCACAATCCTGCCTCACTGGGGTGACCGGACGCCCTTTTTCATCTGCGCCCGGCCCGATGCCCTTAGCCGCGATGAGCCGGGCATCTTCTACAAAGACGTGGTCTTCTGCTACATCCGGCTCAATCAGCAGCGACCGCCGGCTCGTCTGGAGATGCCCCGCTGGCTACTGGAAAACGGCCAGGCCGAACAGGTGGTGAACCTGGTACGCGCAGAGTGTGTGGTGGGCGGCGGCTATCCCTATGCGATTGAGACGGCTGATGCCCTGGCGGTCCTGAGCTATGCCGATCGCCAGCGGTTCTATGCAATTCTTGGCGAATTTCTGGCCGAGGCCGGACTAACCCTACACGTGGCCCGCAAAGCGCTCAGCAAACAACAACGGCGCTGATCATGAAGAATGAGACTCTGTTGCCATGAAAAACGAATCCGAAGTACGGGCTTTTCACCAAGCCGCCCTGGTCATTGACGGTCATTGCGATTCCATCGGCCATCAGCTTGAACAGGGACGCTGGCTCGGCGATCGCTCGAATGTCGGTCACCTGGATCTACCCCGCCTGCGCGCCGGGGGGGTCGACGTAGAGTTCTTTGCGTGCTACGTCCCCGTGGCCTATCAACGCCACGGTGCGGTGACCCATGCCATGGCTCGTCTGGATCAACTGCTCCTGCTGGCAGAGCAGGCACCCGATCGCTTTGTCATCGCCCGCCGGGCCGTCGACATTGCCGCGGCCAAGGCGGCGGGCAAAACCGCAGGCATTCTCGGTCTGGAGGGCGCGGAAGCATTGGACGGCAGTATCGGCGTGTTGCGCCAGTATCACCGCCTCGGCATCCGCAATCTCGGGCTTGCCTGGAATTATCGCAATGCAGCGTGTGATGGCGTCAGCGAAAGCCGCACCAACGGCGGACTTACCGAATTCGGCGTGCAGATCGTGCAGGAATGCAATCGCCTGGGCATCATGTTGGACCTGAGCCACCTCTCGCCTGCGGGCGTCGCGGATGTTTTGGCCCTGAGCCGCCATCCGGTCATCGCCAGCCACAGCAACGCCTGTGCCCTTTGGGACCATCCACGCAACTTGACCGATGAGCAGCTAAGGGCCATCGCTGCGGGCGGTGGTGTCGTAGGCGTTACCTTTGTCGATGCGTTTCTTGCCGCACCGGGTGAGGCCAGGCTCGATCACGTGATCGCACACATCGAGTACATGCTCGCCCTGATCGGTCCGGACCATGTTGCCATCGGCAGCGATTTCGACGGCTGCACGCCGCCGCCTGAACTGTCCGATGTGACCCGCTATCCCCTCATCACCGCACGGTTGCTGGCCCGAGGGCACGATCCGGCAACCGTCCGCAAGATTCTGGGTGAGAACTTTTTGCGGGTATTCCAGACGGTTTGCGGATAAGGAGCCACGGCAGAACGCTCGCACGCGGATTCCGCGAATCGGGCGGATGCCTGCGAATCACTGCCGGTTTTATCCATATGAATGCCCGAAAACTGTCCACTCTACATGTGCTGATTCCAGTTCGGAGATTGACGTAGCGGCCAATGTGCGGTAAATAGATGGGGCGCGACGGTTACCCCGTTACGGGGTTGTAATAACAGATCGGGTCGAACAGATCATATCATCTGCGGCCTCACACGGATTGATTTAGCCTTTATGACTGCTAGTCCGGAGCTGCCGGTTCCACCAGAAGAGGACCGGATACAAGCAGATACGCACGATGTCCGGCAGGAGAGTGCCGGCAAATCGAGCGCGCCTGCCGTCACGTTCGGTGCATCCGAGCCTTGGGATGCCGCCACCAAGCGTACGGTTCTGGTCATCCTCTTTATCGGTCTGCTCTTTACGCTCTGGATCAGCCGCAACATTCTGCCGCTGCTGATTGTCAGCGCCATTATTGCCTATTTGCTGAGCCCCATCGTCGATCTGGCCGAACGCCTGCGGATCCCGCGCGGCGTCAGCACGCTGGTGCTCTTTGCGCTGCTCTTGTTTGGTTTGAGCCTGCTGCCGGCCCTCTTCGCACCCTCAATCGCCCGCCAGTTGGGGGCACTGGCCGCGTTTGACGTCCAGAACACGGCGCGCATGTTGCTGATGCGTTTCAACCAGGCGATCTACAGCCTGCCCGAGTCCATCAACCTCATCGGCTTTGAGGTTCCCGTGGGCAGCACGGTGGATCAGATCCAGAGCAACGCCGTAGAATTCGACTTCATTCCGTCGCTGGCCGACATTCTCAACTATGTCCAGCAGCTCATCGGCACGACCACAAACCTGGTGAGCAGCACGGCTGTCATCAGCTTCAACGTGGTGGGCAGCATTTTTAGCGTTCTGATTACGATTCTGGTGGCCTTTTTCCTCACGCTCTATATGACCAAGGATGCCCCCCAGATCCGGCACTATATCGAAGGGCTCTTTCCCAGTTCCTACCAGTCCGAGTTCGTAGATGTCCTGCGCCGTATGGGGGCGGTCTGGTCTTCCTTCTTCCGGGGACAGTTCCTCTTGAGCCTCACGGTGGGCCTCATTACCTGGGGCGTGCTCAGTCTCTTGGGGATGCCCGGCGCGCTGATTCTAGGGATTCTGGCCGGCTTGCTGGAGGTCATTCCGAACATCGGGCCGATTCTTGCCATGATCCCGGCGTTGGTCCTGGCACTGATCTACGGCAGCCCCGTGCTGGCTGAGACCGGCATCAACAATTTCGGCTTCGCCCTGATCATTGTCGCCATCTATTTCATTATTCAGCAGTTGGAGAACAACATCCTGGTGCCGCGCATCATCGGTTCCAGCGTCAACCTTCATCCCATCGTGGTCATCATCGGTGTGGCGGTCGGCCTGAACGTAGCGGGGATTCTGGGGGCGTTGCTGGCCGCGCCGATTCTCGCCAGCCTGCGTGTTCTGGGCGGCTACGTCCACGCCAAGCTATTGGACTATCAGCCGTTTCTCGGCCGCGATGCCGCGGGCGTGCCCCAACAGGTCCAATATCGGCGGGTTGTGCGTGGTGACGAACTACAGGAGTCCCGCGCCCAGCAGCCGGCAGAGGCGACGCCGGATACGGCGACCGGCCGCCCAGATGCCGCATCCGCTCAGCCCCAAACGGACGCCGGCGTAGCCCCTTCGGCCTCCCAATCCATCTGAGCGCAAAAGACAGACAGATATCATCCGGTTGCGTCCGCCGCTGTCTCCGGCAGGGGCAGGCTGGCATGGACATCGAGATCGAACCCCGCGACGTCCTCCGGGAATGCCCCTAGCCGGTAATACGCGGCGGCGCCGATCATGGCTGCATTGTCCGTGCAGAGGAAGAGCGGCGGGATATGCAGTGGAAGGGCCAGATCCGCTATGCGCGCCGTGGCTGCCGCGCGCAACGCCGCATTGGCGCTTACGCCTCCGCAGATGCAGACCTGGGCGGCACCAGAGGTCACCGCCGCGTCCGCCGTCTTGGCGACCAGAACCTCCACGACTGCCTCCTGGAAGGCAGCGGCAATATCGGCCTTTACCGCATCCGGCAGGGGAGTCTCATCCTCTTGCAGGCTGCGCGTGAGATTGAGCACCGCCGTCTTGAGACCGGAAAAGCTGAAATTGAAGCGATGCGCCGGGTTGTGCAGGAGGGGCCGGGGCAGTTCGAAGCGGGCGGGATCGGCCGATTGTGCCGCCCGCTGAATGGCCGGGCCGCCCGGGTAGCCGAGGTCGAGCAGGCGCGCAACCTTGTCAAATGCCTCCCCTGCGGCGTCATCTAGGGTGCCGCCCAGACGCCGATAGCGGCCGTGGCCAGTCATGAGGAGCAGTTCCGTGTGGCCGCCGGAGACGATCAGCACCAGTGTGGGAAAGCGATCCGGGTCGATGGGCGTCACCTCGATCGGCTGCGCGGCAGTTCCTGTCTCCAGCCAATTGCTGTAAATGTGCCCCTCCAAATGATTGACGGCCAGAAGCGGCAGTCCACTGGTGAAGCTGAGACCTTTGGCCGCGTTCACGCCGACCAGCAGGCTGCCCGCGAGCCCCGGACCATGGGTGACGGCCACGGCGTCGAGTTGCGCAACCGATGCAACATCGGCTTCGGCCAATGCCTGCTCGA
>CAYZLP010000293.1:0-6448 GCA_964478635.1 uncultured Caldilineaceae bacterium | reverse complement strand
TGCAGTTGGCGGCAGCGGCGTGTTGGTTGCAGTCGGCGGCAACGGCGTGTTGGTTGCAGTCGGCGCCGCTGTCGGTGTTGTCGCCTGTCCCGTTGTGCCGCCGCCAAAGTTGTCCAACAGGGCCGATTCCGCGCTGAGCATGAAAAGGCCTACGTAGCCCGAACCGGCGTGGAGCGGCCAGGCGCTCACGTCCCGCGTGCCCAGCAAAGCGCCATTGCGGAATATCTGAACCTGCCCGTTGGGCCGGGCGCGTGCGCCAAACGTATCTCCATTGACGAACGTGGCGGCGAGATCGGCGCCACGCTGAATCCAACCCTGGGGCACTTGAAAAGTCCAGACTTGGATTTTCGCACCTACCGGATCATAGATGACATCGATCAGGCCGGGATTGAAAGTACTGTTGCTCTGGGATTTCAGCACCAGGCCGATTTCGTTGGCAGTGACATCTATGGCGCTGAGGGTGACATAGACTTCCTGATCGGCGCCAAAACTCGTCGCGTTCCAGTAGATATCTTCGCTGCTTCCGACATCGAGTCGATTTCCTGCCACTGCATAGCCTGAGCTGTCGCCGCTCCAGGCGGCGCCAAGCGGTCCATCGCTACGTTCGAAGCCATCTAATAGGCCCGTCGATGGGAAATTTGGCGATGGAAGCGGCGTGTTGGTTGCGCCGCCGGACGTCGTCGGCGTTGCCGTGGGCGGAGCCGGCGTGAACGTGGCGGTAGCAGTCTGGTTCGGTGGCGGGAACGGCTCTGCATCCAGCAACAATCCCACCGCCAGGTTCTGCTGCGCGCTGCGCAATACGTTGGTGAAATTGATATTCGAGACGGTGTCGCCGCAGCCGTGGTAGTTCGGCCGGTTGTAGAGCCAACCGCCGCCGCTGCTCACTGCTGTTTGACCGAAATTCCAGTAGGAATGTTCGTCGGAGTTCTGGATGCCCTGGTCCGTGCCGAAACCGATGCTGATGCCGTAGTCGCTGCGAACTCGGCCGAACAGCTCGGCGATCCGTTGCGATTCGGCATCAATGTAAGAAATTTGATTCATATAGCCCGTGGGGTCGCCCGGATAGGCCCAGCCGATATGGTCCATGACCAAACCTGCCTTGATTTGCTCCCCGCGCGCCAGCGCTTGCTGCACGTGATAGGTCGACCCGAAGTAGGCTGCGCTGCGTTGGACGCTATATTCCTCCGCCGCCCAGAGGATGAAGCGCATGGAATAGCGATTGGGATAGTTCTTCAGAACACGCGCCAGCTCGATTACGGCGGTCGACCCGGAGGCGTTGTCCGCGCCGCCTGGAGAACCCGCGACGGAATCATAATGGCCACTGAATTCGATAAAGACATTGGGATACGTGCTGCCAATTTTGGTGACATACACGTTGTAGCCGGCCGTCCCCGGTAACCGCTCCATGGTAATGGCCGCCGGCGCGTAGCCCATGGCCTCGAAACGGGCTTTGATATAATCGGCGGCCATGTCAACTGTTGATTTTGGATAAACTGTCGCGCTGACCGTGCAATTGGCGTCAGTAAAGGGCCTGAACGTATCCTCCCGGCGCGGCCCGTATTGTGTTACAAGATCGGTCGCTACGGTGACCAAATTGCTCGAGCTGATCTGGTTGAGATATCCAGGGATCGGATCTTGCGCAAAGAGCGTGGTTGAAGTCAGACCGGCTATGCCTACAACCGCGACAACGATTCCCACAATGGCCCTGCGTATTTGCTTTGAAACGCTTTGCCTCGGCATCATGTCCTCCGCTCAGGGTTGTAAATCAAATGCGATCGGCAGAAATACCTGATGGCTCGTAACCAACAGATTGATGTTGGCACGCTTCACGATGCCGTTCCCGGTCGCGGACAAGGGAATCGAATAGTAATAGCCCGTTGACGCCACTTGGCCGGGCGTATGCAGGTCGGTCGCCGTGACGGTGGTTGCTCCGCCCGGCGGAGGAAATTCCAGCGGAGGCGCAATCTCCGCGGTCACTTCAGGTGCGGGGCTGTCGCCAAGTTCCAGAGTAACCGTACCGGTGAAGCCCTGGCTGTGTTCGATCTCGATCCGGTACGTTGCTGCGCCGCCCGCTTCAATGATCTGTACCGAGGGCATGACCTCCAGACTGAAGTCGCGGACCGGTGCGGCGTCAGGGGCAGCCAGGGCAGCCGCCAGATTTTGAATGTAGAATAGATCGCCCACAGGAAATGCCGGTGCGTCAACCCACTTGCTCAGCTCCTGAAACGATTGATTCAGTGCAAAGGCTTTGGCCTGAAACAGGGCCGGGTAATCGTAGAGATGCTGAAAGCTGCCTTCCCCGTAGGAGTTGTCAAACTTGCTGACAAACCAATAGGGCGCCACATATTCATATTCGTCGACGGCTTCCCGAATCTCCGGACGGATCTGCTGGCCTAGAATCCGGCCAAGTTCCGGCGTCAAAAACATGAAATTGCGGGCCACGGCCAGCGAATTGTGATAGGCCATCTCCCAGTTCTCCGCGCCGGAACCGATGGCAGGGAACGGGGCATCCTTCTCGAATCCGTCGAGACGAAGGCGCAGCAAGTCTTCGTAGATTGCCCGGATTTGCTGATCTTCCGGATAGCCTGCCAACGTCTGCAGGGCGAGATAGCCGTAGTAACCGGCGATGTACTGGTTGAGCCAATAAGGCTTTTCCAGAAGCGTTGCATCTGCCAGTGGCGCCTCCAATTTTTCATCGATCCGATCAAAGATGGTACGGGCAAAGTCCTCGTCACCTTCGCCGACGATTGCGGCATACTGCCAGGCCGCGTAGAAGGAGAATGGCGGATACCATTCCCAATAGCCGCACCACCCGCACGTTGGCTGATTGGACGGGTCGAAGGGCGAAGCGTACGGCTCACCCCATTGCGCGACGATTTCGGGCGGAATGATCGTCGCTTCCCGGGGCGCCCCGGTCCCCCACCCCACGTGCACGATCTCGGTGAAGTCGAAAACGGCGCCCGGACCGTAATAGGTATGGAGATAGTCGCTTACCTCCTGTTGCAGGGTCGCAGACAGATGAGGATGCGCCAGCAGCAGTGTGTAAACGGTATCGGCCGGGTTTTGGAAATAGTCGAAGATCTCGCCGAAGGTCCGGGCATCGGTGAAGCCGCCATTGCCGTACACATCGATGAAGCCGGAGTCATGGTAGCCCGGGCGCAGCGGTCCGGCGGCCACGAGGTGTTGAACCTCTTCCTCCAACCGGTTGCTTACCTCCGCGCGCGCGTGTGACGGCGCAGCGACGTCCGCCTCTTTGCTTCGCACCAGCGTCAGCGGCGACTGGGGGTTGGTCCCCGTCGGGCTGAAGGCGAGCAGCGCATTTCCCCGGAGCATATAGAGCTTGCCCCGGTAGGGGATCGGCGGCGACTGCGCCGTTCCGTGCTTGCCGTAGACGCCGTTCCGGCTCTGATTGAGGCCGCTATAGACCTGCCAGCCGTTTTCATTGTTGTAGTCGGCCGCGTCCCCTGTATCGTAAAGCTGTTGGTAGCCGGGCGCCAGTGCATTGCTGGCCAGGTTGTAGACATAGTAGGTCCAACTTCGCTCCGGTTCGCCATGGGGAATGGTCACGTCAAAGGCGCCCGCTTCCCGGTCGCAGCACAGGGACCAGTAGATCAGGCGACCGCCGGATGAATAGGCCATTGGCTCGTCGGACGCGTGTCCGATATCGTTGCCGTCGACGCGACTCACATATTGGGTTCCGAATTTCCACCCAACCGGGCCGCTGCGTGAGATCCAACCGGGTGCAATGTAGCCGGTGGCCTGGTAGTAGACGCCGTCAATACCGTTGACGAGCGGCGGATACTTGCTGCCCGAGTGGGTTACGCCTGCCCAGTTGAACGGGGCAAATTCCTGTGCGCCGTCCCCATCGCTGTCAAATGCGTACTCCTGGCCTGTGGCGGCTTCCAGGACAAATACGGTGCGCCGGTGGGGCTGCTCTTCGAGATAATCAGTGAGAATGCCGGCATCGATGGCAACCGTGCCCGGCGCCCAGTCGCCCGCAATCGCTGTGCTCGTCGGTCCGATCACTTGACTGTCGTCGAGGCCCTGATAAATCGTATCGCTCTCTTCGATGACCAGGTTCGTGGTACGGAACCGATAGTTTTCTCCCCCGGTGAAGATGACATAATCTTCGTCCGTACTCGGATCGCTGTAGATCACGGGCCAGTACGAATGAAAGCCCGAACCCGGCAGCTGCGCTGAGCGCCAGCGCAGGGCGCCGTCGGCGGCGTTCAGCGCGTAGGCGTGCGCGTCATTCGCAGCGAAGTAGAGCGCGCCCTCCCGGTAGGCGGCCGACTGCAGGATCGGCGCCCCCGTCTCGAAACGCCAGACGACATCGCCCGTCGACGCATCAAGCGCATAGAAATGCCCATCTCGATTTCCGGCATAAATTCGGTTGTTGATGACCAGCGGATTCGTTTCAAAACCGGCACCGGCCCGATAGGCCGTGTAGCCTGCAACCACCTCGCCCGTCACCGCGTCAACCGCGTGGATCTGCCGATCGTGCCCGCCGACAAAGGCCACGCTGCGCCCATTGACCGTGGCAATGGTGGGCGAGTTGCCTAGCGGCAGTTCCGTTGGATAGACCCAAAGGAGCGCGCCGTCGTCAGCAGAAAATGCGTATAGCCCGCGCGCAGTGGAGACATAAATCCTTCCGTTGGCTGCAATCGGCTGAATCTTGTAGTGAATATATGGCTCAAGCGGTCGGTACCATTCAACATTCAAATTGCCGCGCACTTCTTCCGGCGACCAGGATGTTCGCTCTGCATTGGCGGCAGCCATCGGCCACGCCCCATCCTCGATGGGAACATCGGGCGGATTGGGAATTGTCGCGCCCTGCTCAACTAGTACAGGACCGACGAAGCCGCTGTGGCCGACAAGCAGGAGTAGTATCAAGAATGTCAACATGGTATCGCCTCGGGCCTATACGATTGAGAGCGGGCCATTGAGAGCGGGCCACGGTCAAGAATTTCAGTTCGTGACCGACTCACCAACGGCTGCCGGTGAGAATAATACCGGTTGCCTACTGACCGCGAACTCATGGATCGCATCGATGACGTAAGCCTGATCTTCGGTCGTCATGTCGTTGTAAAATGGCAGACGCAAGAGGCGGTCGCTGAGATCCTCGGTAACGGGACAGTCGCCGGGCCTACCGTCGAAATGACGCCCCATATCTGAAAGATGAAGTGGCAGATAGTGAAAGACGCTCAGGATGCCGCGCGCCCGCAGATGCTCGATGAGCGCCTGTCGTTCTTCCAAATCGGGCAGCAGCAGATAGAACATGTGATAGGCCTGATCGCAATGTGCGGGCACTACCGGCATGCGTACGCCGTTCATTTCGGCCCACCTGCCGAGTCCCGCCCAGTAACCTTCCCAGATCCTGCGACGCTTGGCCTGAATCTCATCACGGGCCTCGAGTTGGGCATACAGGAACGCCGCCAGCAGATCGGATGGCAAAAAGCTGGATCCGATGTCGACCCAGGTGTATTTGTCGACTTGGCCCCGGAAAAAACGGCTACGATTGGTGCCTTTTTCGCGAATGATTTCGGCCCGTTCAATGAACTTTGGCTCGTTGATCAGCAGCGCTCCGCCTTCACCGCAAATGAAGTTCTTGGTTTCGTGGAAGCTCTGTGTAGCAAGGGCCCCAAACGTGCCCAGATACTGGCCACGGTAGCTGCCGAACAGGCCGTGAGCATTGTCCTCGATGACCGCAATTCCATGATGGGCGGCGATATCACCGATCACGTCCATTTCACAGCCAACGCCGGCATAGTGGACCGGCACGACCGCCCGGGTCCGGGGGCTGATAAGCCGTTCGAGCTGCGCTTCATCCAGGTTGAGCGTATCGGGCCGAATATCCACGAAGACCGGCTTGGCCCCATGAAGGACAAAGGCATTGGCAGTCGTGACAAAAGTGAATGAAGGAACGATGACTTCATCACCCGGTTGCAAGTTCAGCAAAATCGCCGCCATCTCCAAGGCATCCGTGCATGACGTGGTCAAAAGGGCCTTGGGAATCTCAAGCGCCTGTTCCAAATAGGCATGACACTTCTTGGTAAAGGCCGCGTCGCCGGCCGAGTAGCCATTGTGAATCGCCTGCGAAATGTAGTACAGCTCCTTGCCGACGATGGTCGGGCGATTAAAGGGAATCTCTTTGTACATGACGCTACGCTCCTTGGCTTTCTGCCATATTCACAATGGTCGTTTCCTCCAGGCCAGGCAGGGCATTGCGCCAGCCCCAAATGGATGCGGGGGCCGCACTTCCGCAAGAGAAAAGCAGATCCACAATTGACACGGCATGTTCAAAGGGGGGATGGGGTTGCCCATACTCGGGGTAGTCGGCATAATTCTTGAACACTACGTCGATGCCTGCTTCCCGGACGCGCTCTACGTCCACATAGGCTTGGGCCGCCGGACCCGAAACATAACGAGACGCGCCAACTTGCTGCAG
>CAYZLP010000292.1:3127-6472 GCA_964478635.1 uncultured Caldilineaceae bacterium | reverse complement strand
GAATCGACTCCACGTTCAGCTTGGTGGCCTCGCCCAGCTTCATCACCACGCCATCGCCATATTTTTTGTTCAAATTACCAAGGGTTGTCTCTAACGCCTTCAGTTTGCCTTCGTCCATGGTCGGCTGCTCGCTCTCTGTTGCTCCGCTACTTTTGCGCCTGCGCTTGGCCACGAATAACCCCTAACACTAAAACGGATGTTCGATTGCACCAATTTAGCACAGATGTTCTTGTCTGTCAACAATGAATCTCGATCGAAGTTTCGAGGTCCGCGCCAACTGCGTCACTGCTGTTTCTTTCCGTTGCTATTTTCGCAGCCTTTGATTTTCGGCATTCCTTTCGATACCTGTTATAATCCCGGCGCGCGCACTGTGCGCCCCGAAATCACCATTCCATCCAACCCATTCTGCTCTTCGACAGCGTCAACGTCGCATTCAAGCCATAAGTGGACAAGAGACCGTGAACCGACGCAAGCTTAATCGAGCCTGGGAGACCGTGCGGTCGATGCCGATGCCGGCCATTGCCTCCGACCGTCTGGTAGATTTGCACAACGATTTGACCCACTATGACACCACCGTGGCCCGGCAGATGCGCGAGTATCTGCGCGGTAACCCTGTGAATATGAACAAGCTGCAGGTTGATAGCGAGTTGGAAGAATCGCTGCGCTCCTTCAAAACGGAGAGCAGTGCAGAAGTGGAGTGCCGGCGGGAAATGTTGCGCTACAAACGCCGCATTGACGATGTCGTACGCGAGCTGCAGCGCGCGATTGAGAGTTCACCACAGCCTTAGGCGTGGACGGTGCGTTTCGTCTGCCGAAGGTTCGTTCGGACATAAATGAAAAAGGGCTGCGCCTGGTAGTGCGCAGCCCTTTTTTTGCAGTGTTTCTCGCTGATTCTGGAGACACCACAGGGACACAAGCTCCGGGATCGATATAGCCTCGACAACTCGATCAGCGACGAAATCCGTACTCTCGGCAGGCCGGCAATTCCGCGCCTCTATTCGGGCAGAGGCAAGTCCCGCTGCAGCAGTTGCTCCACCGTTTCCCGCCTTTGGATCAGATGCGCACGCCCCGCTTCCAGCCAGACAACGGCCGGTTTCAGGGATCCGTTGTAATTGCTGCTCATGGCCATTTGGTAGGCGCCGCTGGCCGGCACGGCGATCAGTTCGCCCGCCGCAACCTCGGCAAAGGGAAGATCCTGGATCAAGACGTCCCCGCTTTCGCAATACGGGCCGGCCAGCCAGGCCAGGCCGGTAGCGGGACGGGCCGGCTGTGCGACCGGAAGGGCCGAGTAGCGGGCGCCATAGAGGGCCGGGCGAATGTTATCGCTCATGCCGCCGTCCAGCAGCACCCAGCGCCGGCCGGCCGTCTGTTTGACCGCGCCCACGCGATAGAGGGCCACACCGGCCCGGGCGACCAGGCTGCGTCCCGGCTCAACGTGCAGGGCCGGGAGCGGCAGATCACGCGCGGCGCACCCTTCCCGAAGCGCGCGGCCGATGAAGGACACGTACGCCCCAATGTCGGGCTGGGGCAGATCGTCCTCATGGTAGGCGACGCCCCAGCCGCCGCCCGGCGAAAGATGTTGCGCCGTCCAGCCGGTCTCGGCTCGCAGTTGGACAAGTAGATCCAGCACTGCCGCCATGGCAGGTCCAATGGGCGTCGGATCATGGAAATGAGAACCCTGATGGAAATGGATTCCGGTTAAAGTCAGGCCCGCAGCCCGACACAATTTCACGGCCGCGATCGCTTCCTCCAGACTCATGCCGAACTTGCTGTCCTCCTGACCGGTCTGGCGGTAGGCATGGGTGGCCACGGCCAGACCGGGCCGCACGCGCAGCCAGAGTTCCGATCGGGCCTCGGCTTCATCCTGCGCCAGCGTTGCCAGATTCTCCAGTTCGGTTAGGTTGTCGACCACAATCGTACCGGCATGGGCCAGGGCTGCGGTCAAATCGGCAGCCGACTTGTTGACGCCATGCACCAAGAGTTGCTCCCGCGGCACGCCGGCGGCCACGGCCACGGCGATCTCGCCCTTGCCCGTACAGTCGAGCCAGAGATTCCGGCTGGCGGCCCATTGGGCCAGGGCCAGATTCATGCCCGCCTTGCCCGCGTAGGTGATGCCGGTCGGTCCCGGGTACGTGGCCAGGGCTGCGCGATAGGCGTCGACAGCTGCGTCAAGGGTCGTCCGGTCATAGAGATAGAGGGGCGTGCCGAAGCGTTGGGCCAATGCCTCCAAATCGCAACTGCCGATCTGGAGACGCGCCTGAGCGTCCTCACCGACGATGTTGGCGGTAAGCGGAAAAAGGTCTAGACGGTTCAGCATGTGCGGCTCAATGCGGTGGGCGCGTTCAGGTTAGTACGGCGTGATGGCGACCGCGATCAGCCCCAACACCATGCTGATGACGATCAGAATGCTGAGGATGTAGAATGCCTTTTGGCTGCGTGTATAGCGTTTGCGGCTCATGTTCGTTTCCTTCACCCGCAATACCACGGGTTGATCATTGCGATATTCTGCCCAGGTCAGATGACCGCAGCATCGCGTATGATTATATCACACAGCCGGAATGCAGGGACAGATTGAAGCCCCGTCTGTAATCAGCAGTTTTCGTTTTGCATCAAATAGATCGCAACTTTGGCAGATTGCAGCTGCTCCCGGCTGATTCTTCATAGGTAATCCGCCGTATCCGGTCTGTTCCGCGGTCTATTGGCACCAAATTAGAAATCGCTGGCCTATCTGCCGGCGAATTGGCGTGCCGTGGACCGGAATGCTACACTGGCGCCATGGCACGCGGTCTCTTCTGGACAATCACGATCTTCACGCTCATCGCCGGCACGGTTTTGCTCCTCTACCTGCTCTTTGCCGTCCCGCCAACGGACAACGCAGGCGTGATGGACGTTCCCGCCGTCGTTCTCTTCTTTTTCGGTCTGGGTCTGGCAGCAACGGGCTTCGGCAGTCTCATCGCGGCGATCTTGCATCGCCAATGGCCCGCTCTGGCCGGGGCGCAGCGGGGCGCACCGGACCTGACGGCCGCGCTGCGCCAGGGTGTGCTCTTTGCCGTGGCCGTGCTCGCTCTGGCCGGCCTGGCCCTGGCCCAACAACTCGACGTCGCCTTCATCGCCGTTATCCTGATCATGGTCGGACTGGTTGAGGCGTTTGTCCAGAGCCGGGGGTGAGGAAGAGGGGTGATAATGGTCAATTGTCGATGGTTGATTTTTGATTGTTAATGGGTATTGTGCCTCCCGCCGGACTGAGCCTGTTACACCGCAGACTGACTTCATCAAACCGTAGGCGGAGCTCATCAAACCGTAGGCGGAGCTCATCAAACCGTAGGCGGAGCTCATCAAACCGTA
>CAYZLP010000292.1:0-3027 GCA_964478635.1 uncultured Caldilineaceae bacterium | reverse complement strand
GGCTGAGCTTGTCGAAGCCGGAATAATGGCTACACGAAAACAAACCAAAACGAGAAACTATGACCGAAATCATGGCCCCATTCAGCTCGCTGCTCTTAGAACACAAAGCTCCCGCGGATATCACGATTGTTGGATTGGGGCCGGGAACGCTGGGCGATCTTTCGCTGGCGGCATGGCACGCCCTCCACGGAGCGAAGCAGGTCATCCTGCGCACACGGCGCCATCCGTGCGTCGACGAATTGGCGAACTCCATCGCGTTTGAGAGCTGTGACGATCTCTATGAGACGCTGGAGAGTTTTGAGGAAGTCTATACGGCCATCGTCGCGCGCGTGCTCCGGGCAACCGAGTCTGGTGGCCCGGTGGCCTATGCGGTGCCCGGGCATCCCCGGGTTGGCGAGGCGACCACGCAACTGCTCCTGGACGCGGCGGAGGCGGCAGGGCTGAGCACGGCGATTGTGGGCAGCGCCAGCTTCGTGGAGCCGGCGTTCGGCGCAGTGGGCATCGACCTGATGGACGGCAGCCAGGTTGTGGATGCCATGCTCGTCTCCCGAGAGCACCATCCACGGATCGAGGCGGGCCTGCCCCTGCTCGTCGCCCAGATCTACGCCCGGTGGCTGGCCTCAGATGTCAAGCTGACGCTCCAAAATGCCTATCCAGACGATCATCCGGTAACCATCCTACAGCGGGCCGGACTGCCGGATGCGACGCAAATCACCGTGCCCCTGGCCGAACTCGATCACGGGGACTATTTCGACCATCTGACCACGCTCTACGTGCCGCCGCTGGTCCGGGGAAGCTTCACCGATCTACAGGAGATCGTAGCCCATCTACGCGCGCCCGAAGGTTGTCCCTGGGATCAGGAACAGACGCTGGATTCCCTACGCCATGACCTGTTGAGCGAAACGGTCGAAGCTATGGAGGCCATCGACTTCGAGGCCGACGGCGCAGACAACAGCCATCACATCGCCGAGGAGTTGGGCGACGTCTTACTGGTCGTCGCCATGCTCGTCCAGATCGCAACGGAAGAGGGTCGCTTTCAGATGGGCGACGTCATTCACCATATCGTCACCAAGCTCATTCGCCGTCATCCCCACGTCTTTGGAGACGCGTCTGTAGAGGGCGTTGACGAGGTCTTCGCCAACTGGGAAGCGATCAAGGCCCAGGAGAAAGCGGCCAAAGGTCAGCCGGTCGGCCATCCCCTGGACGGAATTCCGGTCCACCTTCCGGCCCTGGAAAAAGCCCGGGAACTGCAGTCAAAAGCCGCCAAACAGAACCTGCTCGACCGGGCGCAACTGGCCCACAGCAACCCGGACTTGCTCGCGCTGCTTGGCCCAAGCCCGGATGAACGCGCGGTTGGCGCCCTGCTCTGGCAGCTGGTCGCCCTGGCCCACGAACACGACATCAACGCGGAAAACGCCCTGCGCGCGCAGACGGTGCGGGCGCGCAAAGCATGGGAAAATGATGCTTAGTGCTGCAGCATCCCCACCCCGCCCGGGCGCTGCGACGGGTCGCTCACGGCGCTTGGCGCGGTGAAGAGGTAGAAGGCGAAGCCCACGGCGAAGAGGGCTAGCAGGGCCACGATGAACCAGGCGACCGGCGGAATCGCGCCGGCTAGGGCGCTGTACGCGATAAAGAGCGCACCGAGGGCCGGCCAGACAACTTCGAGTTCCACGAGCAGCTTGACTTCCTTCCACTCATGCGCGCCCAGCGCCATCATGCTTGAGAAGCCCAGGCTGAAGAGCGCCGCACCCAGGACCCGCCAAACCGGATCGGCCATATTCCAGTTGAGCCAGGTGCCGATCTGCTCCGGCATGAACATGTAGCCCAAGCCGAAGAGGAAGCCGGCGACCATGTGAATGCCAAAGAGCGTCCGCAAACCACTCCGCAGTTCAGTCTTCATTGTCCAACTCCTTTCATCAGGATTCGGGAGCAATCAAGATACGATTCCGACCCGCAGACCGGACCTTGTCGAGTCGTTCGATCCGAAAAGATCCGGGCTGCAGGCGGCGTAGTCACACCCGGTCTCCAATCACCGGGAGGACACCACCCCCAATTTGCCATGGCGTGCACGACAAAATGGCGACAAATTGTCCACACAATAGAGAGCGGGGCCGGGAGTTGCGGATCCGTGGGTGTTTGTTGCGAAAACTTGGGTGACTATTCAGCCACCGAGTCGATAGAACGCGGATTAGGCGGATTTACCGAATCTACGCAGATTTTCATTCAGATTGATCCGCGGGTATCCGCCAGATCCGCTCAATCCGCGTTCTATTTTGATCAGGCTTTATAGTTCCAAATTAGGGTGCAAATGCAGTTGGGCTAACGGAAGGCGCTTCCTGGGTCGGCTATGCTACTAGATCGGGAAATCAATGATTGAAACGAGAAGGACAACAGCGCAGTCCATGAATGCAATTGAAATCCACAATCTTCGCAAGACCTACGCCGGCGGCTTTGAGGCGCTCAAGGGAATCGATCTGACGGTGCGGCAGGGTGAATTTTTCGGTCTCCTCGGTCCAAATGGAGCCGGGAAATCGACGACCATCGGCATCCTCAGTTCGCTGGTTACCAAGACCAGCGGCACCGTCAAGATAGTGGGGCTGGACATCGACCGGGAGATGGCTACCGCCAAACGCTTCCTAGGCGTCGTGCCCCAGGAATTCAATTTCAATATGTTCGAGACCTGTCGCCAGATTGTCGTCAACCAGGCCGGCTACTACGGCATGCCCGCCAAGGAAGCGACGGAGCGGGCCGATGCCCTTTTCCGGCAGCTCGGCCTATGGGAGAAGCGCAACAGCAAAGCCCGGGAATTGTCGGGCGGCATGAAGCGCCGGCTCATGATTGCCCGGGCCCTGGTTCACAACCCCCACATCCTGATTCTGGACGAGCCGACGGCCGGCGTCGACATCTCGCTGCGCCGCTCCATGTGGACCTTTTTGGAGGAAGCCAATCGGGCCGGCCTGACCATTATTCTTACCACCCACTACCTGGAAGAGGCTGAATCGCTCTGCGAACGGATTGCCATCATCG
>CAYZLP010000291.1:0-6496 GCA_964478635.1 uncultured Caldilineaceae bacterium | reverse complement strand
CCTCTGCGGCCGGCGTGCGAAAGGTGCCGTGGGCCGCTGCGCCGCCCGCTGTTTCCGCCCCATAGCGATAGTCTGTCCCCGGCGCCAGCCCGCCCACGGTCACCGTCACCGGCGTGAGCGTATGGACCGCAGTCGCCGTGATGGGCGGGAGCGCGCCTACCGCCGACGCCACCGTGAATGTGACCGTGCCCGTCTCCACAGCCCGGGTCCACAGCACCACGCTTGTCTGGTCGACGTCCCCCGCGGCCACGCCATGGGGCAGCCCGGCCGGCGGCGCCGTCACCCCCGGCGTCGATACCGGCTCTAGCCCTGCCACACAGGCCGCCAGCGTCATCAAGACCACCGCCAGCGTCGGTATCATGGCAACATTTGCTATTTTTCTCACCATCGCCGCCTCTCTCACAAACAGACTCTGCCATATGATACCACTCCGCTCCTCAACAATCTGTACGAATCCCACTTTCAGAGTTTCATGGTGTATAATTGAGCGGTCACTATACAGCCTATCCTAGATAGAACGCGGATTGAGCGGATTGGGCGAATCCGGCGGATATAAGCCAGAAAGAATCCGTAGAAATCCGCCCAATCCGGTGCATCCGCGTTCTATCGGATTGATAGCTGAATAGTCACATTGAGTGTTTGAAATGTTATGATTCAGAGATTCAGAAATTTGGTCGGGAGGCGATACGTGCTTGTTGCCAATTGCCTAATCACCCACTCTCCTGATCTCGTGAATTCCTACTCTCCCAACCACCACCGAAACACCCAACCATGACCATCAATCTCGCTTCGATTCGCGCTGTGCTCCTCGATATGGACGGCGTGCTCTATGTCGGCAACAGCCCCCTTCCGGGCGTGCAGGACTTTCTGGATTACCTGGATGCCACGGGGCGCAAGTGGCTCTGCGTGACCAACAATGCGTCCAAGACGCCGGCGGAATTTTCGGCCAAGCTGGCCCAGATGCGGGTCCGGGCCGCGCCGGAGCATATCTTCAGCAGCGCCCAGGCCACGGCCGGCTGGCTGGCCGAGCAGGTGGCCGTGGACGGCGTCATCCCAGGCAAGGCTTTTATGTTCGGCATGGCGGGCCTGCGCACGGCGCTCCTGGCCGAGGGCTTCGAGCTGACCGATGATCCCTTTGCGGCCGATTACGCCGTGGCCGGGGCCAACTTCGAACTGACCTACCGGGAGCTGGAGGATACGACCCTGGCCATCCGCAATGGCGCGCGTTTCGTGGGCACCAATCCGGACAATTCCTTCCCGTCCGAGCGGGGCCACATTCCCGGCACGGGCAGCATTCTGGCCCTGCTCCAGGCCGCATCGGGCGTTGCGCCCGAGATCGTGGGCAAGCCCTATCCGGCCATGTTCGAGCTGGCCATGCACCGCCTGGGCACGGAGCCGGCCACCACCCTCATGGTGGGCGACCGTTACGAAACCGACATCGCCGGCGCCATCGCACTGGGCATGCCCACCGTCGCGGTCCTCACCGGCATCAACACGGCCGAGGAGTTCGCGGCGCAAATTCGACCGCCCGCGCTGGTCGTGGACGATTTGCCGGCCCTCCACGCGCTGCTGCGCGCCGCGGATGAGGCGGCAGCATAGATAAAAGAGTAGATAGAGAAGAGAAAAGCGTTACACAGAGGGCGCTGAGCAGGCACAGAGTTCCGCAGAGGGATCCGCAAGAGATCCTGGTTCTTCTCCGCGATCCTTTGTGTAACGCCTTTCCCACCTTCACCCACGTACCGCTCCTTCCGACCACGCCCACAGATCGTTAGCGAGCGCAATATCCCGGGCAATGGGGTTCATGGCGCGGACGGCTTTGTCGGCCCAATATTCCCCACTGGGCTCAATGTCGTTTTCGGCCAGGTAGATGGCGGTCTCCGCACCCTGGGCCGGCGTCTTCAGTCTGCCCGTGAGATAGCCGAGCTTGGCCAAGGGCTGCATCAGCCGTTTGTAGAGTGCGGGCCCCCGGCGGTAAAAGAGGTTCGTGTTGACGACGCCCGGGTGAACCGCATAACTCTTGAAACCCTGTTCCCCGTAGCGATCGGCCAGGGCGACTGTGAAGAGCACCTGGGCCAGCTTCGATTCACGGTACGAAGTCATGGCCTGGTAATTGGCCTCGTCCACCCGGGCGATGGCCGCAAAGTCCGCCACCGAACGGCACGCTCCCTTTTCGCTTGACAGGGAAGAGATGTTGATGATCTTTTTCTGCGCGCCGCGTGCGATCGTGGGGAAGAGGCGCTGGAACAGATAGAAATGGCCCAGGTAGTTAACCTGAAACTGGCTCTCAAAGCCATCTTCGGTCAGGTGATAGGGCGGCGTCATGATTCCGGCATTGAAGATCGCCGTGTCGAGTGTATCGACAAGCGCACTGACCTGTGACGTAAACGCGTCGACCGAAGCAAACGAGGCAAGGTCAAGCTGTAGCGCCAGGAGTCGAGCGTTCGGCGTCTCTTGCGCAATGGCGCGGCAAGCTGTCTCCGCATCGGCCTGCGTGCGTGAGGTAACGAGTACCGTGTGGCCCGCTCTGGCCAGGGCCAGGGCCGTCTCAAAGCCCATGCCGCTGTTGGAGCCCGTGATAAGCACGTTCATTAAGCATCTCTCTTTCTGAATGGACCGCGGACGCCGCCGATCGTGCGGATCATACTCGTCGCACTGCAGCGCGCTATAATGCCGGCCCCAAGCTACCCGAATTCCTTCCGCCCGTCAATCCGCTCGCCCTACAAGCCCAAGCCCCAACAACTTTTTGACCGCGCGCGAACAGATGCGCTAAAATCAAGCCATGACCGCAATTCCGCTGCTGCCAAGCGAAGAAGAGCGCCGGGTCGAGGCCGGCAAGCGTTCGCTCCTCGATCTGTCGCTGGACGAGTTGACTGCGCTCCTGGCCGATCTGGGCCAGCCGGCCTACCGCGCCCGCCAGGTGTGGGAGTGGATCTACCAACGCTTTGCCGGCAGCTTCGACGAGATGACCAACCTGCCCAAGGAGTTGCGCAGCCGTCTGGCCGAGATCGCGACGGTCACGCCGCTCACGCTGGCCCTGGAGACGGTTTCGGCCGACCGGGATACCCAGGAGGTGCTCTTCCAATTGCCCGACGGCCAGACCATCGAGACGGTGCTCATGCTCTACGACAAGCGGCGCACCCTCTGCATTTCCAGTCAGGCGGGCTGCGCCATGGGCTGCACGTTTTGCGCCACGGCCCAGGGCGGTCTGGCCCGCAACCTGACCGCCGGGGAGATTGTGGCCCAGGTACTCTATTTTGCCCGCTACCTGGCCGATGGGGACCGCGCGCCGTCCATGAATGTCGAACGACCCACGCATGTCACCAATATCGTGCTCATGGGCATGGGTGAGCCCATGCACAACTATGACAATGTGTGGACTGCGCTGCGGCGCTTGACCGACGGCGACGCCTTCGGCCTGGGCGCGCGCCACATTACGCTGAGCACGGTGGGGCTCGTGCCCATGATCGACCGCATGGCCGACGAGGGGCTGCAGATCGGCCTGGCCGTGAGCCTCCACGCGCCCAACGACGAGCTGCGCACCCAGCTCGTGCCGCTCAATAAGGCCTATCCGGTGGACGCCGTACTGGCCGCCGTGCAGCGCTATATCGAGAAGACCGGCCGCCGGGTGACCTTCGAGTATGCCCTCATGCGTGGCATCAACGACAGTCCGGAACTGGCTGCGGAGATGGCGCATAAGCTGGCGCCGCTCCTCTGTCACGTCAATCTGATCCCGCTCAATCCGATCCCGGATAGTCCCTATCAGCCGACCAGCGATGAGGAGACGCTGCGCTTTGCCCAGATCCTGCGTGACGGCGGCGTTCCGGCCACCGTGCGCCTGCGCCGGGGCATCGAAATCAACGCTGGATGCGGTCAGTTGCGGCGTGCAGCCGCCGCATGAACGGTCTGCAATTGTCAATGCCCGTGGACGACACACTGCGGAATGGCGCCCCCGACCTCGAATCGGATAAAGGCGATATTGTCGGCCTGCATGACGGCGAGCTGGTGACCAACGGACCGCCGGTCGACTCGGTGGCCCACGACTTGCTCGCCCGGATGCATGCCGACTCGGCCGATCTGGTTACGCTCTACGCAGGCGATTTCGTGGCCGCAGCGGCCTATCCCGATGCAGAATTGGTGATCGAGCGGAGCGGTCAGCCGCGCTACTTCTACATTTTTTCGGTGGAGTGAGCCCGGCAGGGTCCTCCCCACAACACATTGAGCTGGAAATGACGATCGATGTCCAACGTACGCATAGTCACTGATAGCAACGCTTCACTATCGCCGGAATTCATCGCCGAACATCGCATTGAAGTGGTGCCCCACCGCATCAAAATCGGCGGAGCAATCTACGAGGAAGATGAAACGTTTCTTGTTGCAGAAATGCTGGAAAAACACCGCAGCCTGGAAAGCAACGAGATCGCCAAACTGCCCGCGGTTCAGGCGGCCGATATCAACACCATCCTGGATATTTACCAGGATGTGGGCCGAGAGACGGAGGAGATCGTCTCCATCCATATGAGCAATGAGCTGAGCCCCATGTGGGGTCAAGCGCGCCGCGCGGCGGAAATGATGCGCGGCCGCTATACCATCCGGGTCATCGACAGCTTGAGCGCCGCCTATGGGCAGGGCTTGTTGGTGCGCCTGGCTGCGGAGGCCGCGGCCGATGGCGCATCGGTCCATGAGATCGCCCGCATCATCAACGGCGCAGTGCCCCACCTTTACGCCAGCATCTTCTCCGAGAGCCTAAACTACCTTGAGCGGGGCACCCAGATTAGCCCCTCCCAGAGCGTTCTCGGCACCATGCTCGGCATCAAGGCCATGTTGATGATGGAAGAGGGCCATCTGATTCCCCTGGAAAAGGTGCAGACCCGGGATGAAGTGGTCGAGAAACTGCAGGAGTTTGTGGTCGAATTCGCGACTGTCGAGGGCATTGGCCTGTTGCACCACAATTATGAGGACGCGGCCGACGAACTGATTGCCCGTCTGGCTGAAATCCAACCCGACCTGACCGTCGAGCGCGTGGCCTATCCACCGAGCCTGGCTGCCCACGTAGGCGGCAACGTTCTGGGCGTCATGGTTTACGAAGGGACATACTAGCGTGCCCGTTTCTGCATTTGTACGCCTTCAGCGCGTGCTGGATCTGGAAGAGAAGCAAGGCTGGCGGAACCGCGCGGTTATCGGCGGCCTGCCGGCCATGGGCGAGCGGTGGGCGGAAGACGCGCGGGGCGAGGGCAAGGACGAAGCCCTGATCACCGCCGTGCTCACCCTGCTGGATCGCTATGACGCAACCGACGAGCACGACCGGCCCGACATTGTGGCGGCGCTGCGGGCGGCGTTGGAAGGCAATCTGGTCCCGGCCGAGCCCTTCCTGGCCGCAAGCGATGCGCCGGCCAAGGATGCACAGGAAGCGCCCGCGGATGACGGGTCCGCCCCATCATCCAATATGGACGCGGCGACCGTCGATTCCCCGGATGATGACTTCGATGAAGATTATGACCTGGAAGCCATCAACCTGCCGCCGGCCGATGCGACCCACATTGCGCGCCGGCGGGTAGAGCGCAAGAAGGCCGGCGCAGACGGCAACACTGCCTCGCCCGGCGATCTACAGGCTTCGCCCGAAATCTTGAACGGCGTGGGGCCGGCCCGAGCGGAACAGCTGGCCCGCCTGGACATCAATCAGGTTGGGGATCTCCTCTGGCATCTGCCCCACCGCTATGACGATTTCAGCCAGTTGCGGACCATCGCCGAGGTCAATCCCGGCGAGCAGGTCACGATCGTGGCGAACTTGTGGGAGGTGCGTACGCGCAAGCTGGCCCGCAACCGGGAGATGGTCCAGGGCATCCTGGCCGACGGTACCGGTACCCTTCACGCCACCTGGTGGAATAAGTGGATTGTCAAACAACTGGAGCCGGGCAAGACCCTGCGGTTCAGCGGCAAGATCGGGCTCTACCTGGGCCAGAAGACCATCGAAAACCCAGTCTTCGAAGAGATCGACGAGGAGATGGTGGCCACGGGCCGCCTGTCGCCCATCTACCGCCTCACCGAAGGGCTCCGCAACAACTGGCTGCATGACCTCATCATCCAGGTGCTGGAGGCGTACGGCGACTTCCTCTCCGATCCGCTGCCCCAAAGTGTGCGCGAGTCCCATGATCTGCTGGACCTGCAGACGGCGCTGGAGCAGGTTCACCTGCCCGACGGTCAGGAGGAGATGGAAGCGGCCTTTCGCCGCCTCGCCTTTGAGGAACTCTTCTACGTGCAGCTCGGTGTGCTCCAACGCCGCCGCGATCTGAGGGAGAGCACTGCGCCGGCCATGACGGTGACGCCGGAGACACTGGGCGCCTATGTGGCGGCCCTGCCGTTCCCTTTGACCGGCGCGCAGAACCGGGTTCTGGACGAGATCGTGCGGGATCTGCAGCGCGGCGTGCCCATGGCCCGCCTCGTTCAAGGCGACGTGGGCAGCGGCAAGACGGCCGTGGCCGCAGGCGCCATCTTTGCC
>CAYZLP010000290.1:0-6507 GCA_964478635.1 uncultured Caldilineaceae bacterium | reverse complement strand
AACCGCATCTGGGGCGATTCCGCCAGCGATGATCCCTATCGGGCCGTCGCGTTCGGGGATTTCTACCAAGGTGGCTATATTGAAGTAGCTGTAGCCCGCAACATGAATTTCCCCGGCAACCTCTATGTTCATCAGTATGACCCGGAGGCGGATACGCTCCAGGATCCCAATTTCTGGCGCTTCACGCCTTACCCACGCTTTGTCTGGCCGGCGGATTACAACGGCAACAACGAAGATGAACTCTTCTTCCTGCGACGGGATCAGGATCCGCGCTTGGTCGGTCTCAATCTCTCCCAGGCGACGCCCTTCTTCGATGCAAATTTGAATGACGACGAGTTCCGGATCGGCGTCGGCGGTGACTTTGATGCGGACGGTCGAGAGGAGATCGTCATCGCCAGCGAAGAACGTCTGCTCTTCTTCATGGAGATCGAAACGGGCAACCGCACGCCCATCGAATATGGCTTCACCAGCGATCGTCGTTCGCTGGCTGCAGGTGACCTGGATGCGGAAGGCGTACTTGGTGTACCTGCCTTTGGCCTGACGCGCATCGGCGGCAATAGCGAAGTGATCACGTCGATCGAGACCTCGCTCGCTGCGGGCGAAAGCCAACAGGGCGCAGCCGGCTATTACATCCTCAACGCGGGACGCGATGCCTCGATCACGCTGGACGTGAGCGCCCCCGGGCAGCCAAATTGGCTGGAATATCGCGTCGACATCAACGTGAGCGGCGAGAATGAGGCGGGTACGATTCTGGCGGCCCTCTACCTGAGCTACAATGCCACGGAACTCTTCCCCGGCAGGTACGAAGCCAAGATTGTCATTCGCGACAACAATCCGCTCTCGGAAGTATCCAACAATCCCTTGACCGTACCGGTTGTCCTGACGGTGGAACCCGCGGCGCTCATCCCCGTGCCGGCTTCGGCTTCCTTCATCTACGCGCCGTGTACGACCAACCTGCCCGTGCGGACCCAGACAATCCGACTGGGTGGTCTGGCTGGCTTGAACTACAACGCCGCCATCGTTGACGTGCCGGCCCTGCAAGCGGCATTGGCAAACCTTGAGGGCGATATCACCGGCGCCCGGATCGGTAAGGACGGGACGCTCTTCCTGCGCGATGCAGCCGGAAACGAAAGCGCACTGGCCCTGCCGGCTGCAAAGTGGGCCGGCAAGCTAATGGGTATTGAAGGCGTAGAAGGCGTGGACGAAGTGCTCGTCGACTGGCCGTCCGATTCACCGTGGGCAACGGCCTCGTCTGAAACGGGCGTCATTCCCGATCTCATGACGGTCACCGTCGATCCGGCGGCGGCCGGTGGGAATCTGGATCAGGCCGTTTTGGTCATCGTTGCGGACCGCCGTGGCGGTAACCCGCCGGCCAATGTCCATATCGTTCCGATTCAGTATCTCTGCGCCGCAGGACAGAGTCATCTGCCCATCATCGTGCGCTAAATGCAAACAGTGGCGAGCGGGGAGGCATTCATCCCAACAGGATCGCCTCCCCGCTCCCTCATTACGGTCAAAAAGTCATGGCGGCATCCCCATCAACTGCTCCCGAACCGGGCAATCTGACGCGCTGGATGCGGCTGACCGGGCGCGATGCACCGGCTCAAGAGCTGTTGGCGAACGCAGCGGGGCGTGCGCTACCCGTCGCATGGTCGCCGACCGTACCCGGTTCGCCTGAGGATGATACCCTGCTGGATCCAAACCTGACTCGTGCAGACGAGCCATGCGCCGAGCCGCCGCAGGTCGACGCAGCCTATGCCGCCTTCTCGCCTGGACAACGTACGGCATTCTGGAAATGGCTGGCCATGGCGCATACGCCCGCACCGACGGCCTTTGTCAATCTCCTCCTCGCCCAGTTGGAAATCCGGCTTTTCGAATTGCCACAGAGCGCAGAACTCGTCACCGACCTAGATTGGCTACACGAAAACAACGATTGGTCCGAGCCCGAAGCGCTGACGCGCGTGCTGCTGCTGCAACAGTGGTTGGCGCAAGATGCGGCGGCCATGGCACACTGGTCCTTATCGACGGAACGGCTCTCGGCAGACCTGTGGAACATGCTCCTCGGGTGGCAAGCCATCCTGGGGCTGCCGCTGCAGCAAGCGCAAATGGCGCCGCTCGCGCGGGCCTGGAAGCTGCCAGCGACCCCACGCCTCCCAACCCTGCGCGCATTGCTCGATGCCGAACCCTTGGCACATGCGCTGTCCGCTGCTGGTCCGGCCGCGCGGGAACCCAAGCCGTGGCGGGGCATCCACCGGGCAGTACGCCTGATGATCCCCCAGCCCAGTCTGCGCCCGCTGCTTCTGCCGCTCTTGAAAGAACAAACCGCTATCTCCGTAGGCCTCCCCCACCTGCCGGAGCGCGCGCCTTCCGATGCAGTAATAGCGAGTGCGCCCCAGATTGAAGAAGAAGGGTGGCACCTGATCCTGGAGTTCGGCCAAAGCCGTTCTGACTATTTTTACGCAGCCGTGGCCCTTGCCGAACGCAGCGATACGTTCACCAAGCTCGTAGACGAAAACCGTAACGTCGTTTATCGGGTCATGTACAAAAAGGAAAAGATGCGCAATTTCTGGCGCCTCTGGAACCTGGTTGAGAGCTGGTCGAGCACGCGCGTCTACGTTCGAGGCGAAGAGCTGGAAAAGTGGAAGGTTTGGCGATATTCCCAATTTCTGCAATGATGGATGCCCGGATGCCGCGAGCATGAAATGGGGATCTCGTGGATCGGGGCGAACCGTCGCTCAGTTTTGGCCTGCACGAGCATAGATTTATGTCAAATGAATTGGATGTCTACATTCGGGCGCGCTATCCCCTGCTCTGGCTGGTCACGCCGGAAGAGCAGCGGGCGTGCCGCGAGATTGAGCGCCTTGCCGAAGCCCAACGCAAGCGCTGCCTGCTCTGGAGCTATGCCAGCGGTCTGAGCAATGCGGCCCTTCCCGACCAAAACGATGAGGGAAAGCGCGATCCCGCGGCCCTGCTGCGGGCCATCCGCGAGGAGAAAGAGCCCAGCATCTGGATCTTGCGTGACTTCCATCCTTTTCTCAAAGACGCCAGAGTCCTGCGCGATCTGCGGGAAACGGCGCTAAAGCTGGAAGCCAGCCGCAAGACCATCATCCTCCTCAGCTCCGTCCTCGCCCTTCCACCGGAGCTCGAGAAAGAGATCACGGTCGTCGACTTTGCACTTCCGTCCGCGAAAGAACTCGGCCGGGAACTGGAGGCCATGATCGCAGCGACCGAACGTCACGAACAGACGACGGTTGACCTGGACCGGCGGCAGCGCAGCCGCCTCGTGCAGGCCTGCCTGGGCCTGACCCTGCGCGAGGCGGAACTAGCCCTGGCCAAGGCGACCATCCAGACCGGCGGGCGTCTGGATCGGGACGCAATCGAAATCGTGGCGGCCGAAAAAGAACAGATCATCCGCAAGAGCGGACTCCTGGAGTTCTATGCCAGCAATGAGGCCCTGAGCACGGTGGGCGGACTGGCGACACTCAAGGAGTGGCTGCGCAAACGGGTGCGAGCCTTTGGCGACGAAGCCCGGGCTTTCGGCCTGCCGGAGCCCAGGGGCATGCTCCTGGTGGGCGTGCAGGGCTGTGGCAAGTCGTTGGTAGCCAAGTCGGTGGCCAATTCGTGGCGGCTGCCCCTGCTGCGGCTCGACGTTGGCGCCCTCTTTTCTTCGCTGGTCGGTTCCTCCGAGCAAAATCTGCGCACCGCGATCAAGCTGGCGGAAAGCATCGCGCCGGTCGTCCTCTGGGTCGACGAGATCGAAAAGGGCTTTGCCGGCGTTGGCTCAAGCAACGTCAGCGATGCGGGCACGGCGGCCCGGGTCTTCGGCAGCTTCGTCACCTGGCTCCAAGAAAAAGAAGCGCCGGTCTTCGTGATCGCCACGGCCAATGACGTCCGGGCATTTCCGCCGGAATTGGTGCGCAAGGGACGCTTCGACGAGATCTTTTTCGTCGATCTGCCCGATTTGAATGAGCGAACCGATATCTGGCGGATTCATCTGAAGAAGCGCAACCGCAATCCCGACGACTTTGATCTGTATTCCCTGGCCATGCAATCGGACCGGCTCTCGGGCGCCGAGATCGAACAGGCGCTCATCGCCGGTCTCTATGAAGCCTTTGACAAGAATCGCCCACTCACCATGGATGACCTCGAACATGTCCTGGGAGAGACGATTCCTTTGAGCACGATGATGAGCGAAGAAATTGATGGCCTGCGCGCCTGGTCCAAAGGCCGCGCCCGGAACGCGACGTAAGCCCCATGTCATACGAACGCTTTGAGTGGCTGGAGATTCCAGAGGAAGATCGGCAGAAGCCGCGGCGCCGGGCCGACGAGGAGCGCCAGGCCGTTTTGGGCAAGCGCTGTCCCCAGTGCAACTGGCTGGACGAGGAGACCGCAACGGCCTGCTTTCGCTGCGGCTATCGCTACAACGTCGATCATGCTATGACGGAGCGAATCCGGCAGTTGGGCGTGACGCTGCCCGAACGGATTATCGAAAGCCCCCAGAATCTGGAGAATTTCGTGCGCACCCACGGCCGCATTCGTCCGCCGGTTTCCCTGCCCCTCTACCGGCTGCGTAGCCGTGCGGAAGCACTGCGCCTGAGTCGAGGCTTCGACAAGCTCATCTGCCTGGAGGATCTGGACCTCGACCACTACGAGCATCAGTTGGAGGCCGCCCTCAGCGCCCTGCGCGACATGCGCGGCCGGGCGCTCCTTGCCGATGAAGTGGGGCTCGGCAAGACCATCGAGGCCGGCATCATCATGAAGGAGTTGATCCGCCGGGGACTCGTGAACAACGTGCTCGTGCTGACGCCGGCCTCCCTCACGGAGCAGTGGCGGGAAGAATTGCTCAACAAATTCCACGAATCGTTCAGCGTGATGACCACACCGTCCGACTGGCGTGCGGCCCTTGATGCCGAACACGGTCGCTGGATTACGAGCCTCGATCGGGCCAAGCTCAAGCGTCACAGTGAAGCGATTCTGGCCCGGGATTACGATCTACTCATCGTCGATGAGGCCCATAAGCTGAAAAACCGCAGCACGCTGGCCTGGAAATTCGTCAACCAGTTGCGCAAGCGCTACGTGCTGATGCTAACGGCCACGCCCATCCAGAATGACTTAATGGAGCTGTACAGCCTGGTCACGATTCTGACGCCGGGGCAGCTTGGTACCGTCCGGGCCTTTCGCCGCCATTTCCTCGCCGGCGGCGATCCGCGGGAGCCCAAGAATGCCCGTTCCCTCAAACGCCTTTTGAACGACGTGATGATCCGCAATCGGCGCAGTAAGGTGGAGGTGCAGTTCACGCGCCGGCGGGCCGCCATCTATCACCTGGCCTTGAGCGAGGCGGAATGGCGCCTCTATGCCGACTTCAGCGACTACATCCGCCGGCGCTATCGGGAAGCGGAGAATGACAAGGCCCTGCGCCTCACGCTCATCACCCTGCAGCGGGAGTTGAGCAGCAGCCCCCAGGCCGTGGCCGGGACGCTGCGCAAGATGGTGGCCGATTCCGGTTATGGCGCCAAGACCCGAGCCGAACTGCAGGAGTTCCTGACCTTGGCCGAATCCATACAGGTGGGACGCAAGCTGCTGGCCGTGGAGGAGATTCTGCGCGAATTCCCAGGCAGGTTTCTCATTTTCACCGAGTTTCGGCGCACGCAAGAGGTCATCGCTGCGCAGCTGCAGGCATGGGGGATCAGCACCGTGAGTTTCCACGGCGGCTTGAGCATCCGCCAGAAAGAAGAGGCTGTCGCCGCCTTCCGGGACGATGAGGTCCGGGTCATGATCAGCACCGAAAGCGGCGCCGAAGGGCGTAACCTGCAATTTTGTCATCAACTCATCAACTACGATCTGCCCTGGAATCCCATGCGCGTGGAACAGCGCATCGGGCGCCTCCACCGCCTGGGTCAGACCGAGGACGTGACCATTTTCAACCTCAGCTGCAACGAGACGATCGAGGCCCACATCATCGAGCTGCTGGCCCGCAAGATCCGCATGTTCGAGTTGGTCATCGGCGAACTAGACCTCATTCTGGGCAACATCGAGGGCGCGAAATCCTTTGAGGATCTGCTGCGGCGGGCATGGGAGACTGCCAAAGATGAGCGTGATCTCCGGGAGCAGTTCGAGATGATCGGTGATTTCCTGACTGCCGCCCGGGAGAAGTATCAATACGTGCGGGAAAGTAACGAATTGCTTGACGAAATGCTGGATGAATAAAGGTAGGTGAAGCATGACGTCCCCAGCGGGCAAGACTTTCAAAATGGACAAGACTTTCAAAGAAGAAGCCGCCGCAATGCGGGACCAGTTGATCGCCTGGCGGCGAGATTTTCACATGTATCCCGAAATCGGCTTCCAAGAAGTGCGCACGGGCGGCATCGTAGCCGATCACCTGCATGGCCTCGGCCTTGAAGTCACGCAAGGCGTCGGCAAGACGGGAATCGTCGCCTTGGTGGAGCCGGACAACGTTCAGCCCCATGCGCCGACGGTCATGCTTCGTTTCGATATGGATGCCCTGCC
>CAYZLP010000289.1:0-6511 GCA_964478635.1 uncultured Caldilineaceae bacterium | reverse complement strand
GTCCGCAAAGTGTGGACGGGCTCTCCTGGTGGTTGGTAGATGCGCCCGTAGACGGCGCAACCCGGCGAGGCTGGATGGCCGAAACGGCGCCCGATGGTTCGCTGCTGCTGGCCCCGATTCAGGGCCCGCCGCCGTCCGAAGAGATCTTTCGCAGTGGTGAACTGATCCAGGCACAGGACACGGTGCGCGTGCGCAGGTCGCCCGGCTACGTAGACAAACCGGACGACGACACGCTGGGTGCGTTCATTCCCAAGACGACCCTAAACGTGATCGAAGGCCCCAGGAAGGTTGATGATCTCTCCTGGTATCGGGTCGGCGGCATCGCCGTGCCCGGGGGTGAATTGATCGGCTGGGTCGCGCGGACCGCGCCGAACGGCGTCACGCTGCTGGCCCGCGCGCCCAAACTGCCCGGCACAAATATGCCTGACGCGGCCACCGGCAGCTATCTGACCACACCGTTCCGGGGAGATTTCGGTATTTCCCAACTCTGGGGTGAGCGGCCGGAGGTGTACGGCGATTTCACCTATGACGGCGTACCGCTCAAGGGACACAACGGCATCGACTTTCTCACGCCGACAGGTACAGAACTGCAGGCGGTAGACGACGGCGTTGTCCTGGCCGCGGTCTATAATGATCCCACGGGCTTCGGCAACTATGTCTTGTTGCGTCACGCCTGGGGAGAGTCTCTCTATGCCCACATGAACAGCCTTGCCGTCCGGAACGAACAGACCGTTACCCGGGGGCAGTTCATCGGTTATTCGGGCAGCACCGGCAACAGTCAAGGGCCGCACCTTCACTTTGCCATTCGCATCAATCCCTACTCGCGCACCGATGGGTGGGGAGGGTACTCGGATCCGCTGCCCTATCTGCTGCCGGCCGCAGTACACCTGCCCGATTATGTGCTGCCGCCTTCGGCGCTCCAGGCTCTGGCCCAGAGTTTGGGGGCGCCCCCTGCGGCGGGAACGGAGCCGGCATCCTTTGCCCCGGGCATGAATCCCGACCAGCCGGGCGTTCGCCGCCCCTAGACCGGCGTTTTGGCGGGTCATGTTGACGATCATCTATGCCGCGTACTTTCTTTGATTCCGAATATATCTTTGCCATCTACGAACCGGGCGGTGAGCAATATATGCTCGCCGCCGGTCGGCCGGGCTGGGTGCTCTTCTCCGAAGCAGTCGGCCATGACCCACAGGATCGTACAGGGGTTGATTTCACGCCCTATAGCGACCAGGGCCTCGGTGTAATCTGCCGTCTCAACAACGGTTATGAGCCGGAAGGCACCATCCCTCACAGCAGCCTCTACGAGCAGTTTGCCCGCCGAGTCGCCAATTTCGTCGCCACCAGCCGCGGCTGCAAAACCTGGGTGCTCGGCAACGAAATGAACTACGCTGCCGAGCGGCCCGGTGTGGTCATCGACTGGACGCGCCACAACACGACGCGCAGCGGTCCGGCCGAGGTGGCCGATCCCATGCGCCGGGGCGTCAGCGTGCGCTTCAACGCCCTGCCCGATCACAGCAATGTCATCCGCACGACCCGGGGCGCGATCGTGAGCCCGGGCGAAGTCATCACGCCCGAACGCTATGCCCGCTGTTACCGGCTCTGCCGGGACGCCATTCACCGGATCCCGGGACATGAAGACGATCAGGTTCTGGTGGGCGCGGTAGCGCCGTGGAATACGCAGACCATCTATCCCGGCAATGCCAATGGTGATTGGATTCAATATTTCCGGGATCTCCTCCAAATGGTGGGTCCCGATCATTGCGACGGTTTTGCGCTGCACGCCTTTACCCATGCAGACGAGGCGGCGCGCATTGAGAGCGATGAGCGCCTGGTCGCGCCCTTCCAGCGCTATCATAAGGAATTCCACACCTACCGCGATTTCATGCATGCCGTGCCGGAATCCATGCGCCACCTGGCTGCCTACATCACGGAAGCCGGTCCCACCGAGCCGTGGATCGACAGCGATACCGGCTGGATCCGCCACGCCTACGCCGATGTACATCGCTGGAACCAGGAACCGGGCAGTCAGCAGATTCGGGCAATGGCCCTCTATCGGTGGCCCAGGGTCGACCGCTGGTATATCGAGGGCAAATCCGGCGTGATCGAAGATTTCAAGCAAGCCCTGGCCCACGACTATCGCTGGCATGGGGCGGAGCGTGAAGACCGGCCGGAACCGGCGGCTCCGGTCCCTGCGGGCCAGCCCTACCGCGTCGCATGGCTGGACGATCGCTTTCCCGAGCGCTTGCAGGCCGGCGCCGTCATCACCGTGCCCTTGACGTTGCGCAATGAGGGCAGCCTCGCCTGGAACTGGGGCGGCGGCAACCCCTTTCGCCTCGGCTACCATTACTACCGGGGCCGTCGCCGCTTGCCCATGCCTGACCACCTGGACCTGCGCACCGACATCCCGGATGACGTTCCGCCCGGGGCCACGGTCGCGGTGGAGGCGCGGATTGCCCTGCCGGCGGCTCCGGGCAACTATACCTTGGAACTCGATCTCGTCCAGGAGGGAGTGACGTGGTTCAAGGAGCAGGGCTCGCCGGTCCTCACCCGCTGGCTCACCGTTGAAGATGAACGTCCCCCGGCGGCCGCCCAACCCCAAAACGGGGCCGGCGCGGCCGAAACGGCAAGCCTCGTTCCCCTTTTTCAGGATGTCAGCGGTCAGTTGCCTCAGAGCGGCGTGGCCTACGCGCGACGCAGCCTCGATCAGGTGCGTTACCTGGTCATCAGCCACACCGGTACGGACCCACGTCTGCGCTTGGACAAGATCGCGCGTGCCCACATTCGCAGGGGCTATCCCGGCATTGCCTACGATTTCGTAGTCGATGCCCGGGGGCGGATCTTCCGGGTCAGTGCCCTGGAACAAGTTGCCGAACCGGGCCAATCCTGGTCGCTGCAGGGGGTGAACATCGGGCTGCTGGGCAACTTTCAGGACGCGCCGCCACCCTTGTCGCAACTTGAAGCGACCGGCCGCCTCTGTGCCTGGCTCGCGCAAAACCTTAACCTGCAGCCCGACGCCATCGTGGGCTTGGGTCAGCTGACCCAGACGGAAAGTCCGGGACGTACCTTTTACCGGGGGCCCGAGTGGCAGGCGATTCTGCGCCGCCAGGTGCAGCTGCATTTGGGCGTGTTGAGCCGGGGCGCGGAAGAGGCCCGATTGGCTCAGGAGGATGTCGCGCGCGCAGAAATGAAGCAAGAGATCGCGGCCCTGCAGACCGCACTTGAGGAGTCCCGTGCCGAGGCGCGCCGGCTCCGCTCCCGACAGGAACAGCTCGAATTGGAGGCCGACGACCTCCGTCGCCAGTATGCGCTGCAGCCCGACTCAATCGAGGGGCGGCCGATCCTGCGCGACGTGACGGCCCAACTGCCGCGCGATCCCGCGCGCTATCGTACGCGTTCGCCCGAGGATGTCCGCACGATTGTGATCAACCACAGCGGCGGACCGGGCGATCTGCCGCTGGCCCGGATCGCCGAAGCCCACATGCCCGATTGGCCCGGCATACTCTATGACTTCTGCATTGATCCGGACGGAATTCTCTATCAGACCCAGCCTTTGGATGAGGTCGCCGATACGGAACAGCCGACCATCGCCCAGGCGATCAACATCGCATTCCTGGGCCGCTTCGACGAGGAAAGCCCTACCAACGCGCAGCTTTACGCCGGGGGACAACTAATCGCCTGGCTATTGCGGCGCTTTCCTCAACTGGCTGTGGATGACGTCAAGGGCCTGAGTGAGCTGATCGAACACCATTCTCCCGGGCGCCAGTGGGGCGAGGGACAACGGTGGCGCAACGATCTGCTTGCGGCTGTGCGCCGGGCTGCGGGTCTGGTCGATCCCACGGAAGTAGAGGCTGAGCTGCAACGCGAGGTTGAAGAGCTCACACGGCGGCTGCAGGTTGTGCAGCACAACAACCAGAAGCTCCAGGAGCAGCGCCAGCGTCTCCAGACCGATAACCAGGATCTTCAGACCCGGCTAGCCCAGGGCGAGGCCGCCGAGCGACGCTTCATCGTGCCTCGGCCGGCCTTGCGGGACGTGACCGAGAAACTGCCCCGGCATCCGACATTGCGCTATGCCCGGCGGGCGCGCCACCAAATTACCCACGTGGCCGTACATCATACAGCAACGCTGCCCACCGTCGGTCCCATGCGGATCGCGGAGCTGCATGTGAATCCCGATCCGGCCAGAGGGAAGGAGCCCTGGCCGGGCATCGGCTATCACTACTTCATTCACGCCGACGGCAGCATCGATCAGACCAACGAACTGGACAGCGTGGCCTATCACGTGTATCGACATAATGCCTATACGGTAGGCGTTGCTTTTGCCGGCAGCTTCATGAACGGCGCAACGCCGACATCGGCCCAACTGCGTTCCGGCGCACACCTAATGGCCTGGCTGATGCAAGAGTTCAATATTCCCTTGGCCCGGGTGTGGGGCCATCGGGAGTTCCCCGACAACGTGACGGTCTGTCCCGGCAGTGAGTGGACCGGCGGCCAGCGCTGGCGTGACCAGCTCTTTGCGCAAATCGAGCAGATCCAGCAGGGAATCGGCGTGAAGAGCATCCGCCACTACATGCTCTTCTGGCAGCGGCCCTATCCCGGTCCCCTTGCCCGACGCGATTTTATCAATGCCGTCGGGTATTTTGCCCGTTTCCGCCCGACCGTCGGCTTCAGCCCGGAGGATGCCCGCCAGGCTGAATACGTTACGATTGTCGGCGGGCGCTCGGGCGTCTCCGAAGAAACGGAACAGATGCTGCGTGACAGCGGCTGCAAGGTGGAACGCATCGCCGGTCGCGATGAGGACGAGACGAGCCGCCTCCTGGCTGAACTCGTCCGCCTCAATCGCCGTTTTCAGAGCTTTGAGGCCGACTTCTGACAACAGTAGAAGTTAGGCGAGGAATGCCGGCCGAGCTTGCCTGTGCTGAGTTTGCAGCGGTGTCGAACCCACACCCCCGGCCAACCTTCTCAACCAAATTCGTGAGGTAGCTGTGACACCTTCAGGACAATCTCTACTCACCGAGCCTTCCGTCCTCGGGTCGGCCTATCCGGTCACTCTCCCGACATTTGAGGGACCGCTCGATCTGCTGCTGCAGCTGATCGAGAAAGAAGAGCTGGACATCAGCGAGGTGAGTCTGGTGGCGGTCACCGATCAATATCTCCAGACGATCGAGCAGATGAGCGAAGTGGAGGCTGGGGCGCTGGCGGACTTTCTGGTGATTGCCTCCCGACTCCTCTTCATCAAGTCCCGGGCCCTGTTGCCTAAGACGGGTCCGATCGAGGATGATGAGGAGGAAGACTCGGCCGATGCCTTGGTGCGCCAGCTGCTCGAGTATCGGATGTTCAAGGAGATTGCCAATCAACTGCGCGACCGGGAAGAGGAGGGGCTGCGCACATATGTCCGCCTGGCGCCCCGGCCCGAGATCGAACGCCGCTTGGACCTGAGCGATGTCGATCTGGAAAAACTGCACCGGGCTTTGCGCCGGGCCTTGGCCCGGATTCCTTCCGATCCGCCCCTGCCCAAGGTCAAGACCTATACGATTACCGTGGCCGAGCAGATTGAAAACGTGCGCAGCTACGTCTTTAGCCGGGTCCGGCGGGCCGATGGGGAAGGGGCTCCGGTAAGCTTTACCGAGCTACTCAGCCGCAACCGGACGCGCATGGAAGTCATCGTGACCTTCCTGGCCGTGCTTGAGTTGATCAAGCAGCGGGAAATTCTGGCTGAACAGGACGCGACCTTCGGCGAAATTATGCTGCTCCCGGGCGAGAGTCATGCGGAAAATGACGCCGAATTCGATACAGTCGATGATACACCGCTCGAAGCCGACCCCGCTCCGGTCAGTAGCGAAGACGATGGTGATTTGGCGAACGGGGGCTGAATCAGCGCCGTCTGCGCAAACGCAGGTACGAGCCGCCCAGCACGCCTGCGCCACCCAAGCTCAACCCACCCAGTAGCAGCAACAGCATTGGCGCGCCGCCCGATGCAGCGGTAACGTTCAATTGCGCCGGTGAGAAACTACTCGCTCCAGGCGTGACCGTCGGCAGGGGCGTCCAGGTTGCCGTGGGAGTGGGCGACGGCGTGGCGGTCGGCGTGGGGGAAGGCGTGGCCGTTGGCGTGGCGGTCGGCAGCGGCGTCTCCGTCGGCGTGGCCGTGGGGGTGGCCGTCGGTTCCGGCGCAACTTCAACCGGCGCGGCGGCTGCCTGCACGGCCACTTCGGGCGTGGGCGTTTCGGTGGGCGGCAGCTCGACAGCCGGCGCGCTTTCGTCGGGATAGAGGGCGATCGCGTCGATAAAGATCAGATTGTCGCCCGTACTTCGGGGGTGATCGACCAGAAAGAAGACGGTCATGGTTTCACCCAAAGCCCTGGCCTTGACGTCGATATTTACGTCGGGCGGGGGATAGTTCAGAATTCGCCCCTCGCCCCAGTGCATGGGACCCCAGATGACGGTCGGCGCATTGGGATCGGTGCCGCCCGTAGGATCGATTCCGAGTTGACGTCCGAACGTCTCCGGTGCGTTGGGC
>CAYZLP010000288.1:0-6519 GCA_964478635.1 uncultured Caldilineaceae bacterium | reverse complement strand
GGGCGAAGACGCGCTGGTTGGCCGGCGATGCAAATCCGGCAAAGATTTCGGCAAATTCTGCGCGTACTTCCTCCTGACGGTCTGCCAATTTCTCGATCAAAATCCCGATCGCGACGAGGGTATGGCGGATGACGGGCTTGTCCACCGGCAATTCCTCGGCGATGCGCAGCAGATAGGCCTGCTGCACCGTGAGATCGTTGAATTCGCCCAGATTGTCTTGCAGACGTTTGAGTTGCTTGATCAGGGCCTTGCTTTCGACCGGGGGCAGGATGTCTGCAAAGAACTCGAGCAAGTAGCGCAGCTTCTTGCCATCAATGCGCAGCGCATGCATCAATTTATCATCCCGGGTTTCCAGGATCTTGTTGCCTTCGTCGATGAGCTTCCGATACCTCTTCAGAAGGCGTCGACCTGCCACCTGGCTGATCGGTTGCGCCGCCTTCGTCAGCGTGGGCTCCTCGGGTACTGCTTCGACCAGAAAGGTCCCCCACTCTTGCATGAACTGCTTGTACTCATCCGTTTGGAGTCCAGCCAGGACCCGGTCCAGGGCGCGCTCGCGCTTGGCTTGCAGAAAGTCGAACATCGGTTCGATGTCAGATTGGAGATCAGCCGGCAGCATGGCGCGATAATCGTGCCGGGAGAGGAGATAGACGTCCATATCGCGCAGTTCATTGGTCAACTGGCCGAGCTTGCGAAAACCTTCGTGGTAATACTTGCGAGTCTCGACCGGGAAAACGCCTTTGATTTGGCTCAGAGCCGAGCGAGTGCGGCGGATTGCCGTCCGGTAATCATGGAGGAATTCGATATCCCAATCTGCGTGAATACCCGCTTCGTTAGCGCGCATGACGCCGTACAGGGCATACAGAATGATCTTCACCGCTGCGTCGGCGCGCATGTCGGATTGCAGGCCATAATTTGGTTTGGCAGAGTAGGCGCCGGGGCGCCGCCCGAAACGTTCCAACAATTCGGGGTAGAGCGGTTCAGAGTCCGCCTGGGTGAATCCTGCTTCCTGCAGGGTCGTCATGGCAGCCTTGAGCGGTTTGCGGTAGCCCCGTATCGGTAACAGTGCGACTTCCAGCGTGCGCTGATCCGAGCCCGTCGCAGGATCGAAGTCGAGTTCACGCACTTCCAGGCGGGCTACCGTTTTTTCATCGTCATTCAGGAGGCGAAAGCGCCGTGTTGCAACCGCAACGCTGACTTGCTCCAACAAGGCCCGAATGCCGCTCAAAGGCGCAACCAGATCTTTGAGGCTTCCTTCAGGCAAGTCATCGCCAAAGCGGGGCGACGCCTCCGCCGCCACTTGCGCCGTAATTGCACCGTCCAGCGTTTCCACGGTCAACACCCCGTTTGTCTGAACAAGCACCAGCCCCTTGTCATAAAGTTGCCATTCGAACGTGTCGAAGTAGCGCCGCATTTCCTGCGTGAAGCCCTCTTCCGCCAGCGCATAGCGCTCCGCCATCAGCGGTGGTGTTGTCTCTGTGACGAGCCGGGGCGCAAGCGCCGCGATCTCGTTGTCAAACAGGAGAGCCCGGAGCGGCTCGATAAGATCAGGCGGCGGGGCAAAGAGGTATTCTTGGTGCCTGGTCTGGTCTCCCATCGGTTATCGTCCAGTAGGAATAAGCGTTGAACATGGTTGTCTATGCGTTATGCAAGTCATTGTACGCAATGATCGGATGAAAGGAAAGTGCTGCTCACTCAATTGTTGTGGCGCAAATATTGGGACAAGATTCGGTGTCCGGAACTCCGGCGGAAACTATGGCGCGTTTTTATCGCGCCTTGCTAGACGTCACCCCGTTGCTGCAGCTGGCGCTCCAATTCGTTCAGCTTTTCCTGCATCGTGGACATGGCAGTCTTTTGCGCCGCTTCTTGTTCCTCCAACATCTGGCGCAGATTTTCGATGAGGCTCGCCGGGTCATGCGGTTTGTCGGTGGTCATCATCACCATGGGACGGCGGCGACGGGGGTGGCGAAACGAGTCGGCCATGTAGCTCGTGATGCTGGTGAACAGGCCCACGCCGACTGCGATCAGGGCCACCCCGACAAAGCGCCCATGGGGCGATATCGGAAAGCGATCACCATAGCCCACCGTCGAGATCGTTACAATCCCCCACCAGAGGGCGTCGCCCGCCGTGCGGATATTGGCGTCGCCCACTCCGCTCTCCACGCGGAGCACGGAGAGCACAGCAGTTTCGTAGACGACGATGGCCGACAGAATCACAATGAGTAATGTTGTTTGGGCACGCCTGGTGAAGATGACTTGCTGGGCCTCAAGCAGATGAGAGCGGCGCAGCCGGCGAAAGCCGAGACCGGTTCGGAGCAGGCGGATCAGGCCGAAAAATGGAATCGGCAAGCTACCGACAAATAGCGCCCATCCATGGCGGCGGAATAGAAAGTCGAGTTTGTGCTTCTGCCGCAGCAAATGAACAATGGCGTCGCTCAATAAATATAAGCTGAGCACCAGATTGATGGTCCATAGCGCAGAATCCTCCTCTCCCTGGGTGAAAAAGACCCAAATCGCGCTATTGATGACCGTCAACAAGACGATTCCATGGACAAAGATGACATAGTTCGAATCAACGACCACCGTGGCGTCGGCATTGTCCGGGTTCAGATCTAGTTGTGACATGAGGTACTTGTCCTCACAGTGAATTTTGCCGGCATCACAAAGCGGAGCGTACTGCTTCTTCTACATCCGTCCGTTCGTCAATAACTCTACAATGTTATGGCTTGATCGCAAAGCATCCCGCCGGAAGGCATACAGATATCCTGAAAAGAGTGACAGTTCTCTGCGACTTGGTCTCAATACGCTACCGTATTGTGCCGATTGTGGATCGCATCCGTACGGCTCCCTTTCGAACATGGGCTTGGGCATGTAGATGACATGTAGATGAATCGTGTATAATTGCCCTGATTGTTCGTTAATCACTATGCTGATCAATGCCTGGAGCCGGTTAGCTTGACGGCAGCGGGAAGTATCTCCAATCTGGCGAAGTACTTACTCCAGGGCCAAGGCATGCTGACTTCCAATGTGAGCGATGCAGGCGGCTTCGCGCGGATTGAACCCGCTGCGCCGGCACCTGATTTGCAGTTGGGGGTTGTCGACCCGGAGCTGCCTGTGCACCGCATCGACGGTTTGCGTGTTGCCGATGCTTCGATCATGCCCACCATCATCAATGCCAACACCAACGCACCGCTATTATGATCGGTGAAAAGGCCGTCGACATGATTCGCCGCGCAGATTAGAAACGGAGATGATACTATGAATGCCACTGAACGTCGCACTCAGATCGCGCGCCTTGCCGCGCTGCCGGATCGGGTAGAGACCCTGGTTACTGGTTTGACGGCCGAGCAACTCACGTCACCGTACGATAGCGGTGAGTGGACGATTGCCCAGAACGTGCACCATCTATGCGATTCTCACATGAACAGCTACGTGCGCTGTAAGCTCATGGCCACCGAAGAGGAACCGTTTCTCAAGCCCTACGATCAGGACCGCTGGGCTGAATTTGCCGACGCAAGCACATTCGATTTGACCGCATCTCTTGCACTGTTGCGCAGCCTTCACACACGCTGGGTAATCTTCTGGGAGCATCTGCCCGAAGATGCCTGGACACGGACGGGCCGGCATGGTTCCGGCACGGTCGTTACGCTGGCCCATCAACTGGAGGCGTATGCCCAACACGGTGAAGATCATCTAGACCAGATGCAGCGCGTGCTGGTTGCCGGCGGACTGGCCTGACGGGTGAATCCTGCCAGAATTCCTTGCAACTGCCCTACGCTAATCGAGCTTCACAACCCTATATTCTACCTCGCGCAGATAGTCCTCGAAACCAAGCGCCTTGGCCAGGCGATAGGACGCCACATTGGCTTCCCATGTGCTCCATTCGCAGACGTACCCATTCGTCAGCGCCCATGCCATGGCAGCCGACACGACCGCTTTGCCGAGCCCCTGGCCTCGATAGGCCGGATCGGTCAGCACGCCGCCCGCAGCCACGCCCTGCTCCTCAAACAGAAAGTGACTGGCGACGGCGGCCAGTTCGCCCGCCACGAAGCAGCCGAAAACGACCGGGTGACCCAACTCGACAAACCAGCGCATGCCCGCCGGAATCCGCGCGTGGAGCGCCTCCATGGCCGGGGCGTCGCCGACCCCCAGACGACGGATCTCGCCGGCGCGATAGGGCCGAAAGTGGGGTGCATCCAGGTAAAGATACGGTTCCACTTCCTCCTGCGTGAGGGAGCAGCCCGAGACGGCATGAACCGCGTCTACCGCAAAATACCCTTGATTTTTCACCGCTTCGAGCAAGCGCTTGACGCCGGCGTCAGGGATAGGGTGGGCGCGGATGATTGTAACGTCGGCGCCCATGCGGGTGACGCTGATCACGTCGGGCTGTCGGGCTGCCGTCGAAACCAGCAGATTGGCATCCGGCGGCGGCAGGGCGGGCATGAGGTGTACGCCCGGGCTGCGGAGCAGCGCCGTAGGACAGCCATAGCGCCAGGCCGTGTACGCGTCAATGCGTTCGCGCAGTGCGTGATGAAACATCGCGTTTCCCTTCGATGTGTGAGCCGCAAATATCCGCAAACCGGCCGTCGATTCCCACTTTCCGGGGGGAAACCCTGCCATACTGGCCCGCATGAACCCGGCATTATCTTGTTCGATCGCGATAACCAGCCGTAGGAGATTGCCGTGCGGGTAGCTCAGATGGACGATCGCAGCTTGCGTGTTCGGGATGGTCATGCAATTTATGAACTGGTTGACCGCCTCGAACGGGCCTGGAATGCAGGCCGGAGTGATGTTCTCGCCACGCTTTTCCGCGAAGACGTGGACTACACCTCCTGGAATGGCATACACTTTCACGGTCGTCAAGCCGTACTCCAGAATCACCGGCGTATATTCGGCGCCGAGTATCTGGAAGGTAAGCTGGCCCTGGAAATCGTCAACATCCGCTTCATGACGGAGCTGTGCGCCGCCGTTCACGTTGTAGCGAGACTTCGGTTGACGGAGGCCGGCTCGCCGGCGACGGTAGAGAGTGCGGCCCTCTTCATCATGACCAAGCAACACAGTCTGTGGCGCTGCGAGGTCTTTCACAACACGCTCGTTTCAGGAGCGAGAAGGGGATCGGTTGGCCGCATGGGCATGGTGGCTTCGGCGTAATAGAAATTCGCTAGGCGTTCCGATTTGGCCATTTCTCGCGGTCGGGCTATACTGATTTCGGTTGTCTGTTTGGCAGTGTCGGCTCGCCTTCCGTCCTGTCCAGCATTGCACACTACGACATCATTTCAGGACACTGCCTTCAGCACCATTTGCCATTTCCCCCGGATGCAATCGTGGTGCACAAGTGTCACACTTTGCGGATCTGCGGCAATGGCTGCGGGTCTTTTTTTATTTGCGGCATTGTCGCCGGCTGCGCAGCACCGCCACCACTATTTCATCCTTACTCAAAGAGGAGTCAACACGATGAAAATGTTCCGGCATACGCGGGTCTGGATCGGCGGCCTCCTGCTGCTGACGCTGCTGGGCGGCTGTACCCCGATCACGGATACGCGTGCGAACCCGGAAAGCCAAACCGCGGAGACTGTCGTGGCTCCGGAACCGGACGCTGCCGACCCGACCGAAGCAACACCTGTCCCGGAGCAGGAAGCCGCTGCGCCTGCGGAGACGCCTGCCGTTGCGGATGGGCAAGAAGATGGCCCAATGGCCACCGTTCTCGTACCTTCACTCAATATGCGCAGCGGGCCGGGACTGGAGTATGCCGTGGTCGACGCTGCTCCCCAGGACAGCGCCTATGTGATCGTGGGCCAGGCCTTCAGCTGCGGCTGGCTGCAGGTGGAAGGACCTTCCGGCGAAGCCGTGTGGATTTCCGGCGGGGCCCAGTATGTGCGCTTTAGCCCGTCATGTGATCAAATTGCGGCCGTCGCGCCGCCGGCTCTCCCTGATGCACCAGATCCGCCAACAGAGACGCCTTCGCCTGAGTCCGCAGCGGAAGCGCCTGAAGCCCCTGCACCATCCGGCGAAGCGCCTGCCGAAGACCCACTTCCGGCCGATCAGGGCTGCTTCCTCCTGGAAAATTTCATCAGCATTGAGCTGAACGTGACGTTGACGGCCCAGAACTGGGACTGGAACGACAACTTCCAGGTCGAGCCTATGGGCCAGCGGGTCTATTGCCTGGGACCGGGTCGTTACACCTGGACCGTCGATGCGCCGCCGCCGTGGAACGAGATCAACGGCGAATTTTCCATCAAAGCCGGTGACCGCCTGCGCTGGCCCATTCGCGCCGAGTGAAGCCTGCACACCCCGCAGCCCTGAGCTTGCCCCTTGCGCAGCCCTGAGCTTGCCCCTTGCGCAGCCCTGAGCTTGCCCCTTGCGCAGCCTGAGCTTGCCCCTTGCGCAGCCTGAGCCTGTCGAAGGCGGTCTCTCGTGACAGACCCGCCTTCGACAGGCTCAGGCTACGGAGTGTGACTCTTCAACAATTATAGGCTATCCAGCACGCCGCCCAGAATCTCCACGATCAGGTCGATCTCTTCT
>CAYZLP010000287.1:0-6535 GCA_964478635.1 uncultured Caldilineaceae bacterium | reverse complement strand
CTACTGGCGTCTGCCGTCCGGTCAGGCGCCGCCGCCCGATAGCTTCGATCTCTTCGCCCACCTCTTGCTGGCCGACGGTACCCAGGTGCAAGAAAACGGCAATCTGGGCCGCGGCTATCCCGTTGACCTCTGGCAGGCCGGGCAGGTTGTCGACGATCGGCGCAGCTTTGTTGTGCCGGCCCCTGCCCTGCCCGGCAAGGCCGTGTTTGAGATCGGCCTTTTTGACCCGGCGGTCCCGGACGGCGCAGCCCGCATCGCCATCATCGACGACAGCGGCGCGGCCGTGGCCGACCACGTGACCCTGGGCGCCGTAGCCATCGATATGGCGCCGCCGCGCGCTACAACGGCGGATCTGCAACCCCTGGACGCGATCTTCGACACGCGGATTCGGCTCGCAGGTTGGTCGGTTCAGCCTGTGGCCGGCGACGCTACGACCCTGGCGGTGGATCTGGCCTGGGAGAGTCTGGACCGGGTGACCAGCGACTACACGGCCTTTGTGCATCTGCTGGATCCCGCTGGGACCATCATCGCCCAGTATGACCAGCCGCCGGGCGGAGGCGAAAATCCAACGACCCGCTGGCTGCCCGGCGAGTCGGTGCGCAGGACGTTCCCCCTGACCGACGCGCTGCCCCTGGGCGAGGGCTATAGCCTGCGAGTGGGGCTCTATGAACCGGTCAGCGGCCGGCAGCTGCCGGCCAGCGGCGGTGAGGCCGCACCGGGTGCAACCTTTGTGCTCCTGCCCCTGGAGGCGTTGCCGTGAGCGCGTCTTCTCCTGTCGCGGCGACGCGCGGCCGGCCTGCTTCCCAAACCAGGCTGCCGGCGTGGATGCCCTTCGCCTTGCTGCCGCTTCTGGCCCTGCCTGCCCTGTGGCCACTCTGGCAGGTCGGCCTGCCCGGCACGGCCGACGGGACGCTCCACCTCCTGCGCATTGCCCTCCTGGATTATCACGTGAGCCAGGGCATGCTCTACCCCCGCTGGATGCCCGAGCTGGTTCTGGGCTATGGCTATCCGCTCCTGAATTTTTACGGTCCCGTCACCTACTACGTGGCCGAGGGACTCCATCTGCTGGGTCTCGCCCACACGACCGCGCTGCTGGCCACTTTGGGGCTGCTCATTCTTGCGGGCGGTTATGGGGCATTGCTGTTGGCCCGGGAGATGTTTGGGGATATGAGAGACCGGGTTTCTGCACCAGCCGTCGACGGCCCTGCCCTGGTCGCAGCCGTCGCCTACCTCTACACGCCCTATCTCCTGACCAACGTCTACATGCGCGGCGCGCTGGCCGAGGTGGGCGCCCAGGCCCTCCTGCCCTGGATCTTCTGGAGCTTTCGGTGCCTGCTCCGGGCCGAGCGACCTGGGCTCTACGTCCTGCCCGCCGCGCTGAGCCTCGGCGGCCTGGCCGCGACCCACAACATTACCTTGCTCTGGATGCCGGTAACGCTGCTGGCTTACATTGGTGTGCTCTGGTGGCCGGTCCGTAGCTGGCGAGCGCTGTTCTGGCCCGTGGTGGGCGGCATGGCTGCCGTCGCCGTGAGCGCGTTCTTTTGGGCGCCCCTCATACTGGAGCGGGGCTATTTGTCCGGCGTGGCCTTCGACATCGCCGCCACCTACATGGGCGAAAACGTCTGGACGTGGCGCAACTTCCTGGATTGGCATCTGCCCTTCGACTACACGTTGAGCATTCCCTTTCAACTCGGCGCCCTGCAGCTCGGCCTGGCCGTGGTCGGATTTGTCTTAATCCGCCCCAAGGGTGGCGAGTGGTGGTATTGGGCCACAGTCGCCGTGCTCGGTATGCTCGGCATCAGCAGCCTGGCGCTGCCCCTGTGGATGAACAGTGAGCTGCTCCTGATCGCCCAGTTCCCCTGGCGCTTGCTCAGCATCGTCAGCCTGCCCCTGGCCCTGATGACCGGCGGTCTGCTCACGCGCCTGCGCACCACGCCGCTGCTCACCGGCGCGACGCTGGCCCTCGTGGCCCTGATCATCCTCGGTCAACGGCCCCAGGCCGAGCAGCTGACCACTTTGATTCGGGCGCCACGCGATCTGACGCCGGCCGAGGTTGCCCAGTTCGAGCTGGACACCAACGCCTACGGTACCAGTTCCTCCAGCGAATTTCTGCCCCGCTGGGCCGGCGACGGCGTCTTTGCGCCCCAACCGCCCGTTGAAGCGCAGCCGCCGGTCCCGAATGTGCGCCTGGATCGGGCGTCACCCTTCCGGCTGGAGCTGCTCGTCGACGCGACGCAAGCCGGGCCGCTGCACTTTGCGACCTTCTACTTCCCGGGCTGGCAGGCCACCCTCGACGGCGCGCCCGTGCCGGCCTATCCCGAGCCGACCCGCGGCCTCTTGACCGTCGACGTGCCCGCCGGTGTTTCCGGTTTGACCCTCGTCTGGACCGGCACCCGCGTGCAGCAGACGGCCAATCTTATGAGCCTATTGACCCTGGCGGGGCTTCTGGTTCTGGCTCTCTGGCTCGAGCACCGGCGACCCGGCAGGGCGCTGTTGTGGGCCGTCGTGCCGGGCGCGCTCTTGCTCTGGGGCATACTTGCCGTGGGCCCCGCGCCGGCCGCCCAGCCGGTGACACGACCGGCCGCTCCCCTCGCGGCCGATGGCGCGTCCCTGCTCGGAACCCGTACGCGGCTGCAGGGCGATGGCCATGTGATGGTCTATCCGACCTGGCTGGTGGCGGGAATCGTGGACGACCTGCGGGTTGGGTGGGGGCTGGTCGATGAAGCCGGCAGCCGCTATCCCCTGGCCGAGTCTGCGCCCTTCTTCAATACGCTGGCAACCGCCAACTGGTCCGCCGGCTCCGTGGTGGATGACGCCTATCGCCTGGCCCTGCCGCCCGATCTGCCGGCCGGTACGTATCAGCTGGAGGCCCACCTCGTCGGTCCGAGCGGCGCCACCGCGCCGGTTACGGTCATCGAACTTTCCCTCAAGGGAACGCCGCCGTCCGCCGCTTCACCGGCGCTGGCGCTGGACTGGCGCTTTGGCGATCATGCCCGGCTGGCCGGCGTCGACCTCAGCGTGAACGGTCGTCCGGTCGTGTTCGCCGACGCCATGCCGCCGGTCGTTCGTCCGGGCGACCGCCTCACCTACCGCCTGGCCTGGCTGGGCGACGGCGCCGTGCCCGAGAACTACCACGCCTTTCTCCATCTGCTGAACGTTGTCGAAGCGCCTCTGCTCCAGGGCGATCAGCTGCCGGGGCCCGTCTTCAGCCCGCCCCGGCTGTGGAATCCGTATCGGGCCGCGCCGGATGTTTATCGCTTTACCGTGCCGGAGGATGGACCCAGCGGTCTTTACCGGGGTGCTGTGGGGCTCTATCGATTCGCCGAAGGTGAGCGGCTGCCCGTCACCACGGCTGACGACACGCCGCTGGGCGACCGGGGATTGCTGCCGCCGATCAAAATCGTGAATTCGCCACCCGGGCGGCCCGAGACCCTCGTCGAAGCAACCTTCGGCGATTTTGCCACGCTGGAGGGATATACGTTGGCCCCCGCAGCCGCAGAAGTGCGTCCCGGTGAGACTTTCACGGTGACCCTGCAGTATGACGCCAGCGGCCCTGCCCCGGCCGATCTCACCCAGTTCGTCCACGTCTACGATCCGGCTTTGGGGATGGCGGCGCAGCGGGACGCCCGGCCCGGCAATGGCGGCAATCCGACCAATGTCTGGGTCGACGGCGAGATTGTCGTGGAGACCGTGCCGCTGACGGTCGCGGCCGACGCCGCTCCTGGCGTGTACGATCTGCTGGTCGGCTTCTATGACGCGCAGGCCGGGGCCGTGCGCGTGCCCGTCACGGACGCTGCCGGCACGCGTTTGATGAATGACCAGCTTCCCCTGGTCCGGATCACTGTGCGTTAAACTTAGGCCAACGCAGGAAAATTCCTGCCCCGCACCTCCCCGGCACGCACCAGAGTAAGCTCAGGCACCAGGGTAGTGCTGGTGCGTGCCGGGGACGTTTACCATTCCGAAACGGCAAAGTAGGCGTAGACCGAGCCTGTCGAAGCCGGATCGAACCGCCTGCGGCTATATACTCCGAAGTGCCCATCCACACAAGGCGCGTAATACTGTCGTAACCGGCGAACGATGATACAATTCTCGCCGGTGATATCCATGGATGAACGACACTTTGCGCTATGAACTGGACCCGCCGCGACTGGTTCGCCCTCATCGGCGTCACGCTACTGGGCGCCGTGTTGCGCTTATACAAACTGGGCGAAGTGCCCCCCGGCTTCCAATTTGATGAGGCCTTCAACGCCGTAGATGCCGAGCAGGTCCTGACCGGCAACCGGCCCCTCTTCTTGCCGGCCAATGGCGGGCGTGAGGTGCTCTACACCTATTGGCAGGCCGCCATCGGCGCCTTTCTGGGCATCGATCCCTTTTCGCTGCGTCTTGCTTCGGCCATTTTCGGCATTGCGGCCGTGGCCTTGTGCTACGTCTTCCTGCGCCGCATGATCCGCCGGGAAAGCTTTCTCGTCGCGCTCTTCACGAGTCTCGTCTTCGCCGTGACCCTCTGGCCGGTCCACTTCAGCCACTACGCCATCCGCGTGAACATGATGCCGGCCCTCTTTACCCTGACCTTTGGCCTCTTCTGGCTGGGCGGGCACGCACCCACGCGCAACCGGCGCCTCCTGGCCTACGTCGCGGCCGGCCTGGTGTTGGGCCTCACGCCGTGGAGCAACCCCACGGGCCGGTTGGCGCCCATCGTTCTGCTGCTCTATGTGTCCTGGCTCCTTGTGCGGGAGCCGGCTCACCGGCGCTGGGCGTGGGACAGCCTGCTGGGCGGGCTTTTCATCACCGGCGGCATCGCCTTCCTCGTCTTCCTCCCCCTGGGCCTGGAGTTTTTCCGCCATCCCGAGTGGTTTTTCGGCCACGCGTCGGAAGTCTCGATTTTTGCCGAACGAGTGGGCGGAGATAGCCCGCTGCAGATCTTGGGCGAGCATCTGCTCCAGGTATTGGGTATGTTCTCGTTTACGGGCGATGTCGATTGGACCCACGGTCCCGAAAACCGGCCGGTCTTCGATCCGCTCCTCTCCATTCCCTTCTATATCGGCCTGGCCCTCTGGCTCTGGCGGCTGCGCCGGACGGACGATCCCGACTTTGAAGCGTTGTCCATTCTGCTGATCTGGGCCGGCGTCATGCTTTTACCTTCGGTCTTGAGCGAACGCGCGCCCAATTACTCGCGGACCCTGCCCTCTCTCCCGGCCGTGTTGACGGCGTCGGGCCTGGGGCTGACCTGGATTGCGACTCTCAAGAAACCAACGGCCTGGCTGGGGCCGGTGCTGGCGACACTGATTGTTGTGGGCGGTACGCTCTGGACCATTTACGATTACTTCGTGGTGTTCGCACAAGAGGAAGACATTTACTATATCTATGATGCCGACAAGCTGGACGCGCTGGAGCATCTCCACGACTTGACTGACGGCAATCAGGTCTACCTTTCCCAGCTTTGGGGCGATGGCCACGCCACGGTCTGGTTCCTGCGCGGCCAATACGACATCAACTCCATCGAGACGAGCAACGCGCTGGTCTTGCCGCCGCCGGGCAAGGGGCTGGTCTATGCCTTCCCCTCCGAACAGCATGAGCGGGCCGGGCAGATTGCCGAACTCTGGCCCGACGCCACCCTGGCTCGGCTGGACGACCGCTACGGCCGGCATCTGCTGAGCATCGTGCAGGTTCCCGCCGACACTGCCGCCGGCTGGCCCGCCCGCTACACGCCTACGACCACGACCGAAGCTCGCTTCGTGGAGGCGCCCACGCTCCTGGGCATGTCGACCGAAGAGGATGGCGACATTGTGCTTTACTGGCGAGGCGAAGAGGTCATGCTGCGCGATCTGACCGCCTTCATCCACCTGATCGACACCACCGGCCGGCGCGTCGGCCAGGTCGACAAGCAGCCGGGAAGCGGTTCCTACGCCACGCCCTGGTGGCACATTGGCGAACGCGTCATCGACGTCTACACGCCGGAGATTACTGACTTCTGCGCCGGCGGGGAGACGGTCCGGGCCCAGGTGGGCTGGTACCAGCTGCTGGCTGACGGCATGCGCATGGCCCGGAGCGATGGGCCCGGCGACACTGCGCTGGCCGGGGAGCTTACCCTACCCCACTTCTCTTATCCGGCCGAGCGCTTCTCCATGGACGCTGCCGCCAACGCCGAACTGGGCGAAGTCACGCTCCTTGGCTACACCCGGCGGGGCGACGACCTCCAGCCGGGCGCGCCGCTGACCCTCGACCTGCTCTGGCAGGGAGCGCCCGACCAGGCGCAGACGCCGGTCACGGTGACCCTGGAAGGCGAGGGCGCATCGGTCGTCTTGTGGAACGATCGACTTGCGCCTGCGGCCCGCTGGAGCGAGAACGAAGCCCTCTGCCGCCGGTTGCGCCTGCGCGTGCCCGAAACGGTTGCGCCGGGCGTCTATGGGCTGACCGTCAGCGCCAATGGGGAAGCTGCCGTGCTGGATGAGGTGACCATCGGTGAATCGACGCGTCGCTTCGAAGCGCCCGCCTTTGACGAGGCCGTCGATGCCACCCTGGGCGAAGCCATCGC
>CAYZLP010000286.1:0-6548 GCA_964478635.1 uncultured Caldilineaceae bacterium | reverse complement strand
GGGAACGCCGAACCCCAGTTCGGCGCCCGCCGCAGTGACAGTACGCTGGGAACGCCGAACCCCAGTTCGGCGCCCGCCGCAGTGCCAGTGCCCCGGGAACGCCGAACCCCAGTTCGGCGCCCGCCGCTTGCGCCGCACATACCACCGGGAGAAGAAAGGCATGCGTTTCGGTATATTTGGGGACCTCCACGACAACGAAGCTGCGTTCGAACAGGTCATGGACGAACTTGACGAACTGGGCGTGGATCAACTTGTCTTCCTGGGCGACGCCGGCCGCAACCAGCGTCTGTTGGACCTGCTCCGCGACCGGAATATCACCTGCGTCTTCGGGAATTGGGAAGTCAGCCTGTTGGCCAAGCTCGATCCGGCGCGCCGGACCTGGGTCGCCCGGTGGCCGGCGCTCGTCCGTCACGGCCATGCGCTCTTCACCCACGCCACGCCGGCCATGCCTTCGACTATCCGCGTGACGGCCGACGTGGCCGCGCTGCGCACGGCAGGCGAGCAGTGGCTCCACCTCTTCCCCCGGCTGGATCGCCACGAGCAAGCGGTGTGGGATGCGCTGGCCGCCATGGAGGTTGCAAATGTCCGCGTGGTCTTTCACGGCCACACCCACGTGCAGCAGGTCCAGGGCTGGATCACGGAAGACAATGGCCGGCGGCGACTGCGTACATGGAACAACGCGGAGATGATTGAACTCCGGGAGGGAGACCCCAGCCGCCCCAACCGCTACCTCATCGGCGTTGGCAGCGCCGGCCAGCCGGAGGACGGAGCGGCAGGGAGGTATGCGGTTTATGATGGTGCTGCTGGGAACGTCTGGTTGCTGCAATCCGGAAAATAACGGAAAAGAGTATCTATACAGCCGGGCCAAATAGAACGCTGATTAGGCGGATTTACCGAATCTGCGCGGATCTTCATCGAGATCAATCAGCGGGAATCCGCCTCATCCGCTCAATCCGCGTTCTATTTGGCCGGTGGCTGAATCGTTGCGGAAATGATATGGATCAGGCGAGAAAGGGCGTTCTACCCATGTAATTCATGAGAAAAGCGAGCGAAATCCCGAAAAAGAGGCCCAGAACACCGCCAATGACTGCGGCTAGAAGCGGGCTGCGCTCTGGAATTGGAGCAAGTGGTACAGTTGCCGGGGTGCCGGCCCGAACTTCCCGATTGGCCGCCGTGCGTTCCAGCGTTAACTCCACGGCCTTGTTGCTCAGGGTGTCATATGCGTTCCAAGCGAGATCGCGCTGTTGCGTAAGTTGGCGTGCCTGAGTATTTTCCGCCTCCAATAGTGCGGAGAGGCGTTGAATTTCTTGCTCCAGAGTAAGAATATGACTTGCCAACTCGCTATCAGCAGACTGCGACTCGCCAGCGTTCATGGAACTGGTCAGACTACCCAAATCAAATAGCTCTTCGTAGCTTTGTAGAATTGCCGCACCCAGAGGATCGGACAGTGTACTGTCGTCTTGAGAATCGCCGTCAGCGGCCGAAGTCACAAAACGCGCGATTTGAATCTCATCCAGAAACTGGACATTCTCCCCGGACATAACGGAGCGAGCTGTTTCAGCAATGGCCGCGTCGAGATTGTCGAGATAGGCGCCTAGGGAGTCGATAAGCGCCGCGACGTCGCGCGCCTGCTCTTCCACCGTGACAGGAACGGCATTGCCATCGATCGCCCACTGTAACGAATAGGGTGACGCTGCTGGGGCGGGCTCAACGGGCACGGCGGTGGCGTCGGTTTGGGGTGTCGAGTCGAGCGTGGGTGCAGGGGACGTTGCATTTCTTTCCGTTGCGAAGATTTGGGTCTTGAGCAACTGTAGCGCAACTGCGTTGGAGGCAGCGGCGGCATCACCGCCTTGCTCGATCTGATCCTGGAGAGCCTCGACCTGTGCCAGTTGGCGCTGGACACGCGTGCGATCGGCAAAAAGATCGGCAATTTGTTGGAGTTGTTGGCGAGTCTGCTCTTCTAACAAGGCTAGCGCCGGGTCGATTTCAGCAGCGGTCAAGCGTTCAAACAGAGCACGCCGCAGGTTCACATCGCGTGTTAGGGCCGCGACGTTTGTGCTTACAAGGCTTTGCCGCAGAAAATCGACTACTGCCTGTTTTTCGGCGATTTGACCGGTAAGCGCCTGGATCTGACTTCGACCGACATACTCTTCGAGGCGTTTTTGCGCGGCGGCGAAATCGGCTTCTGCCCGGACCTGTTCCGCAACCACAGCGTCATAGACTTCCAGAGGCACCTGGCCGTATAGAGCATTTGCTTCATCGACATAGCGATACATCCAAGCGTTGGCTATGGCTGCAGCCGTCTTGGCCGAATCGGCCCTTGCGTTAATGCGAATCAGGTCGCTTGGCGTACGATTGTCTGAACTGGGTAAAGCTTGGGCTTCGATGTGCTCGAGAAGGGCCGCCGGGGATCTCAATGCGGTGGGCAGGGTCTCGCCCATCTCCTCAATGACGGCACTCGCAATCGTGCTGCTGCGGACCAAACCTACGAGAGAAGAGCGACGTGCGTTGTCGATTTGGGTGTTGGCGTCTGACGATGTTTGGAAGCGCTCATCCAGGGTAACGTCACTGGCCACGCGTGCTATAATGGCGGTAGCGAACGCCTCGTAGACGGGCGGTTGAAGTCTCTGTGCCAGGGCGACTAACATACCAGCGCCTAAGGCCCCCAACACAGTAAAGAGCAGAATTTCTCGCCACCAGCGAATGAGCACATTCAGGTAGACGTTTAGGTCAACGGTCTCATTTCCGTATGGCGCTTCGTGGGCTTGATCGGTCATCACGGAATCCGACTGATTGAATGTCATCTCGTTTCTCAACTGATTTGCAGCGTCGTCCCTCATTATACAGGCGGCATACACTCGGACCGAATTGAGGATCTCTTGAGGTGCGCGAGCGGTGATTTTTTCAGTAAGCTTCAATGGAACGGACGGGTGATGTTATCAAACGTGCGGCTTGTCAATAGGCGCCGCGTCCGCGCAGCACAACGTTGATTGTCCGCCAGAGGATGCGAATATCAAGCCACAGGGAGTAGTTCTGAATATAGTAAAGGTCCTGGTCTGTGTGGAGGTGCATTAGGTTGTCACTGCGCCCGTTTACCTGCCACCAGCCGGTGATGCCCTGGGGGACGGCAAAACGCTTGCGCTGCCACGGTTCGTATCGATCCACCAACCAGGGCATTTCGGGCCGAGGGCCCACCAGGCTCATGTCTCCCTTCAGAACATTGAAAAGTTGAGGGAGTTCGTCCAGGCTGGTGCGGCGAATCACGCTACCGACCTTGGTTATGCGCGGATCGTCCGCGCTCTTGTGGACTACATTGCCATCGGTATCGATGAGGTTGACAGATGTCTGTATCTTGTCTGCGCCAACCATCATGGAACGAAATTTGAGCATCTCGAAGGGTCTGCCATTTTCTCCTACCCGCTTTGCCCGGTAGAAGACGGGACCGCCATCTTCGCGTTTGATGGCAATGGCCACAACGAGAAAGATTGGCGCAAAGACGATCAAGAGGGATGCAGAAATGAAGATGTCGAGTAAGCGCTTCACAAAACGCTGGAAGCCGTCAATGGCCGGATCGCGCAATCCGATCAGTGGAATTCCACCCAAGCTTTCGACGGTTGCACCGAAGAATGCCAATTCGAAATAGTCTGGAACGACTCGAACCCGTACCGGTGCATTGAGCAGAATCGCGACGAGATTGACCAATCGGTTATGGGCATGGGAGGGCAGCGCAACGATCACTTCATCGATTTGCCGCTCTCGGATGATGTGCGGGGCATCGTCAATCTTGCCCAATATCGGGAGGCCGAGCACAGTCCGCTGTTGTTTTTCGGGGTCATCATCCAGGAAGCCGGTAAAGTGAATGCCTGGCCACTGTTGCCGTTGAAATTCGGCTACGATTTCTTGCCCAACCCGACCGGCGCCAACAACGAGAATGTTGGCAACGCTGTTGGAAGAAATGCGCCGCGAACGATACCAAGCGCGAAGGATGAATCGGTAACCTAGCAAGCATGCCAGTGAAATCAGATAGAAATAGAGATAGATGAGTCGCAACAGGGCGAGGTTTGCCAGGTATAGCAGCCCCGCCAGAGACAACGCGGCAATGGTGTGGGCCAATATCACTCTTTGCGATTCATCATGCCAACGGATAATTTTCCGGGGCGTATAGACCGACAATGACAGAAAGCTCAGGAGCCATAGGGCGCCAACCGCCAAATGCAGACCAAACGTTGGCGCGAAAAAATGAATTGAGGCCCATTCAGAATAGACCGGTTGGCCAAACGGGAGCACAAAACGCGCTTGCAGCGCCGCCCATAGCGAGATTTGGATAATGAGTCCATCAAGAAGGAAAAGAAGAGCCATGTAGTTGGTGCTGAAGCGCTTGAACATAGGGCATTTCGATGATGAGATGATGCTTTGGTTAGGAGCCTATCCGAAAACTCGGCTGTGAGTCCCGACTCCTCTTCTGCCAGCGTGTTCGCCACAGGAGATTTTCGGAATATAGAACAAGCGCATTCGCTCTCAACCATGGATCAGTTGCGAATACCTTGCAGAATGAAATAGGTTTTTCCGTGTTGGTTGGAAAGGATTTCGGTTACATCAAACTCCGAAAAGTAGTGACCGTAGCGACTTTGGACCTGCTCGCAATTGGCGAAATAGCGAACATGACCAGCCGCTGCGAAATTTGGCACCGTGGCAAGCGTCAACGAGCCGCGGCGAATTCTCTCGAGTACGTCCAGATCCCTTTCGATATGTTCCAGGAATTCCATCAGCAGTACGCACTGGTACGGATAGTCTTCGAGCAGTTCCGTGGCAAAGACATCAGCAGAATAGAACGTATATTCAGGACATACAGCGCGTGCATGAGCGACGCGCTCTGGGCTGAAGTCAATGCCAATGTACTCGTCTATGCCCATATCGCGCAGAAGACAAGCCACCTGCCCCGGTCCGCAACCAATATCCAGCACTCTCGCCGCGCCGCTTCGCCTGATCCGATCGGCAATGACCGTCCAAAGAGGATAGTAATGGGAGTCGGTATAGTGTTCTTTCCAGTGCGCGCCTCGACGAAATGTTTCGTCATAGAATGCTGGCGGCTGCTCTACGCCGTACTGAAACTCTCCGCGACTGATCGATCGTCGAAACTTGCGCATGTTGTGCCATACGAACGCCGGCGTAACCGCGCGCAAGGCTTGTTTGATACTATCCGGACCGGTTGAAGTCAAAATCTCATCTCCAGAAGCGCCGTCAAATCCAACGTGAACAACCTTTGGCCCACTTTCGAAAGTCTAGCATGTAACGGGCCAAAATGCGATTTTAACCTGCGCGCCGTGGATGTTACACGTAGATCGATACGGATATTCGACCATCCAGGATACGCCGGCTTTCGACAGGCTTCGATCGAAGCTATCGATCAGAGTTCGAGTGGTGCGGAGCGTGGAGACCCGCGCGGCATCCAGTGTCTCCGCCAGCGGTGGCGGCTGCTCGATGATTGCGGCGCGGATTTGCCGACAAACTTTCGCCTTTTAAGTTGGCCCGTGCAGCGATGACCTCCAGGCATGCGCTTGGAGGAACAGAAGTACGATGAGGGCGTACAACAGCCATGGGATAAACGCAAGCTTGACGCTCCAGGTAACAACGTCCAGGAGTCCGTGAACATGCAATGCCACAAGGCTTCCCGCACTGCCCACGGTGAGCGCGCGATGTTCAGAAAAGTTTGGCCTGAGCCCCAACTGCCGAGACTTGGCATTCTCGCCGTCAGCTTCTGGCAACCTGGAGTTGAAGCGTAGTCCGGCTACAAGCATTGCGACCAGATTGATTTGGAGCGCCAATAGGCTGATGAGGCCGAAAAGGCCGTGTTCAAGGCCAATGTGCAAGCCGAGATTGTGGGCATGGGGATAGTTGTCAATCGGAAATGGCAAACGATGTAGCACCGGGATAATTTGGGTGAAAGAACCGAGACCGATACCAGTGAGCGGCATCTCGTTGAACGTCATCACGGACGCCCGCCAGATTGTCATCCTGCCGTCCCATCCTCCCAAAGAACCATCACGGCTGAGCGCATCCAGTAACTGCGCCGGCTCCAACCAGGCCAGTCCGGCCAATGTGATGAAAACAAATGGAAGCGACCACAGCAATTTGCGATAACGGAGAGCAAGTACCGTGACCATGCCGGCCGCTACACCCAGATAGCCCCCACGACTCTGCGTCAACATGGTTATGATAAGCATCAGGGCGGTAATGAAGCCAAGGAGCCAGCGCGATCGGGAATCACGGCTGTTATCCAACGACATGGCCAGACCGAGGGGGATGATCACGATGAGGGCGCCGGCCATCACATTGGCATGAATGAGCTCCTGGTGGAAAGGACGAAGTTCGACCAGACGCTCGTATACAGGTAGGCTGAAGAGGCGGAATTCACTCTTCCAGTCGGTAAGGAAAGTTGCGACAACCGCGAGGCCGGCGCCCGACAGCATGAGCAACCCTGCAACGATGACGGGAGATCGCCGGGCCGGCGGCCAATGCACCAGGAAAGAAAACAGTGCGATTCCATA
>CAYZLP010000285.1:0-6549 GCA_964478635.1 uncultured Caldilineaceae bacterium | reverse complement strand
TGCATGAATATGGGCCATGCGTCCGGCCCCGAACATTCCGACTCGCAATTTGGCGTCCTTTCTACAAGTCTACCCCACCCGCGCCCGCGACCCGCGCTCCGGCAGCGGCTCCAGCGGTACCTTGGCGTTGATCGCGCGCTCCAGGTATTCGTAGGGCGGGCCGTCGGTGGGCGCAGCCCAGCGTACGGCATTGGCAATCACCCGGCGCACTTCCGGCATATAGTAGATGGGATAGGTTTCGTGGCCCGGGCGGAAATAGAAAATCTTGCCCTTGCCCCGGCGATAGCAGCAGCCGCTGCGAAAGACTTCCCCGCCCTGAAACCAGCTGATAAAGACCAGGGTTTCGGGTGCGGGAATATCGAAGTGCTCGCCATACATCTCCGCTTCGGGGATTTCGATGTAATGGCCCAGGCCGGCGGCGATGGGATGGCCCGGTTCGATGACCCAGATGCGCTCTTTTTCGTCGGCCTCGCGCCAGCGCAGGCTGCAACGGGTGCCCATGAGCTTGCGGAAAATCTTGGAGTGATGGCCCGAGTGGAGGACGATGAGGCCCATGCCCGCCAGGACGCGGTCGGCCACGCGGGCCACGATTTCGTCGCTGACGTCGTCGTGGGCTTTGTGCCCCCACCAGGTCAGGACGTCGGTGTCGGCCAATACCGCTTCCGTCAGGCCGTGCTCCGGCTCGTCGAGCGTGGCAGTGCGCACTTCCAGGTCGGAATGGGCCTGGAGTCCTTCGGCGATGGCCATGTGCAAGCCCTGGGGGTAGACCCGGGCGACGGCTTCTTTTTCCCGCTCGTGGCGGTATTCATTCCAGACGGTAACGCGTAGTTTGTTCATGTGAGTTCTCCATATTTACCACATCGAGATTTACCACATCGAGATTTGCCACGTCGAGATTTGCCACGTTGGGATCTACCACGTCGGGCTCAGTTCGGCAGCGCCGAAAAAGAAATGGTTCAAAGCGCCGGCAGCTGCGCCGATGGCCCCGGCCCCATCACCGAAGGCGGTGGGCATGACGGTCACCTTGTTGGCCAAACCGGCAAAGGCGTGGCGGCGCATGGTCTCAACCAAGATCGGGGCGAAGAGATCATGGCCATCCGCCAGATAGCCGCCCAGGATCAGACACTCCGGGTTCAGCACGTCCACCAGATTGGTCATGGCCACTCCCAGATAGCCGGCCCGCTCGGTCAGTAGATCCTGGAGCGCCCGGTCACCATCCCGGGCAGCCGCAAGGAGGGTGAGCATCTCCTCATGGCTATCGGCGGGATCGCCGGGGAAGCTTCCGGGCGCAATGTCCCGGGCAAGGCGCACGAGCGTTCGCTCGGACAGGAGGTCCTCCAGCGTTTGCGCCGGTGCGCCGGGACCGACGGCAGGCGTCATGAGCCAATGGCCGATTTCGCCTGCGCCATAGCCTGCTCCCCGGTAGATCTTGCCGTCCACGACCAGCCCGGCGGCCAGGCCGACCCGGGCGTAAACAAAAGCCAGGGCGCGCACGCCCCGTCCGACGCCATACATACTCTCGCCCAGGGCCATGTAGCGCACGTTATTGTCCACGACGACAGGCAGATCCAAAACATCGTACAGCATGTCGCGCAGGGGCAAATCGCGCCAGCCCAAGTTGGGCGCCAGGTAGTTGACACCCGTGACGCCGTCAACCAGCCCGGAGGCGCCCACACCGACTCCGACCAATTGATCGGGCTTGGCAATGTGCGCGTGACGCTCCTGCAGGCGGGCCACGGCCGTGCGGATTGCGTCGATGACGGCCTCGGGCGGACTGCCTCTAACAATGGGAAATTCATCCCGATCCAGCACGCCGACCATGAGATCACAAAGCACGAGCCGCACGGAACGTACGCCGATGTGGACGCCGATCGCGTGGCGGCTATCGGCGACGAGGCTGAGCGCCAAGGGCGGCCGTCCCGCGCCCCGGGGCTGGGCAATGACGTCCACGCCGATCTCCGCAACCACGCCTTCCTGAATCAATTCGCTGGTCAAATTGGTCACCGTCGTGGTCGACAATCCGGTGAGCCGGGCCAAACGCACGCGTGAGATCGGCTGCTGCTCCAGCAAATTCAGAAGCAGCAAACGGCGATTGTGCCAGCGAACGGAAAAGGTATTGTGGGCGGCGCGCGTGGCTGGAGTCATAGACGGATTGCGTCATCGATCTGCTGGGGAAACGGTCAAACGTGCACCGCAAGTGAATTAATTTCGGGCGCCAATTAATTCTAGTGTAATCGGAATCGGGGCGAATGTCAAGGAATTTTTTAGATCATGGCATCGAGTTCTTCATAGCGTTCGATGACCGGTTGGAGGAGTTCGGTGCGGAGGGTCTCGGGAGGCAAGCTGCGCCATTCAAGGTTGGTGATGCGCCGGGCCAATTCCTCATCGTGGAGCACGTCGATAATCCAGCGGCTGAAGTCCCCCCGTGCAGCATGGTGTTCCAGTGAGGCGAGGGGCGCCTGCTCCAACTGCTCGCGGAATTCCCAGAGATTGGCCGCATTGCCGATTGTTCGCCCATCGGGTAAGCCGAAGAAGAAGCGCTTGTGCCAGGGCAAGGGCGCGCGCAGATATTTGTGGAGGTGGCGCACGTGGTGACTTCTGCGCTCGCCCATCTCAATCGAAACGACGTCGGGCGTCTCCGTCAGCCGCCGGGCGTCGGGCCGGGAAAAGAGCTGCATACGGCCTTTGGCCAGGGTTGATAGATGATCGAGATCGGTTCCATTTCCGGCAGGATCGACAAGCCAAGTCCGGATTGCATCGATCTCCTCCGGGGCCGCCAGGCGGTTGACCAGGAAGTGATGCAGTTTGTTGCGAATTGCAGGCGCCACCTGACTGAACCGGTAGCTGATCAGGGCAAAGCCGCCCCACTGCATAGCCTCCTGCAACAGGTCCGTCAAGGGACCGCCTTCGGTGGGACAGAAACTCTGTACTTCATCGATCAGAAAGTAGTGAGGCCGGCCGCGCCGGGCGCGCAGGTCGCGCAAGGCGCGCAAGAATTCATCCATATAGGCCAGGCGTGCGTCGATCTCATATTGTGACAAGTCGAGCACGAGACTGACATTGTTCCACTCTACCAGGTTGATGACTTCACCCACCGAGGGCAGCGGCAGATCGGGTCTGCCCAGCAGCAACGTGCGCGGCGCGGAGGCAAGAACCCGGTAGTCGCCTTCCGGATCGACAATGCACAGTTGATATTTCTGCTTGAAGAGTTCCTCTGCGAGCAAGCCGGCAACCCAGGACTTGCCGCTACCGCTGGAACCCGTGATGCCCAGATTGGTCTCAATGAGGGCGAAGGGATCGATGAAGACCGGCGCGCCGCTGACCCGATTGCCGACGCGCAGCCCCCGGGCGGGGCGGGGCGAATTTGCGGGCACTTCTCCGTCGATCAGATCCTGGAGCAGACGTTCGATCCCGGCGGCGCCGGGCAGATCCAGCACGATATCGGCCGTCCGGCGCAGGCCAGGTTGGGCGTTGGCGACGGCGACGCCGAGTTCGGCGGCCTCAAAAAGGCTATGATCGTTCTCGGCGTCCCCACAGGCGACGACATTGTGGGCCGAATAACCCAACTCATCCAAGGCATACAGAAGCCCGCTGCCTTTGGAGGCTCCCACAGGCAGCAGCATGACCGCACTCCGGTTATACTCGACGGTTACGGCGGAGCGCTGTTCCCGGAGGGCCCGGAAGATCGCTTCATCATGGGGAAGAACCGTCGCGACGATGGAGGAGCCCAGTTCCAGCGGGATGTCCAGCGTATAGAGGCGCCCCAGCAAATCGGCGCCCAATCGCCCGAAGGGTAGGGCGATGGCGTCCCGTTTGGGGAAATAGACGACGGCGCCATTCTCGGCAATGATCGCCTCGAAGAGTTCCTCAAACGGGCCCAGCGTCAGAAAGCTGTCTAGTCTCCGTCCCGTGATCAAAAAGAGAATCATGCCCGCTCGTTTGGCCGTGCGCAGCATCGCCCAGGTCGAGGGCGGGATCGTGCCGTCTCGGGTGAGCGTGCCGTCCAGGTCGGTGGCGAAGACCGTGAGATGTACGCCCTTGCGCCCATCCCAACGGCCAGCCGACGCAGCGGCCGGCTCTGTGGCACGATCGTCGCCAGTTTCCGGGGTCGTCTGGGCGGGACCGGCAAGCACACGCTCGACCAAGCCCAGCATTTCCCGGAGGGTGAATGGCTTGGAGAGGTATGCGTTGGCAATCTGCCGGGCCCGCGCCTCGATGTCCGGAGAACCATAAGCCGTAATCAGGATCGTCCGTGTCGTCGGGCTCAGGTCGGCAACCCGCTCCAGCAGGTGCAGGCCGTCGATCCCGGGCAGGCGTAGATCGGAAATGATCAGGTCATACTCAGTCTCCAGGATTTTCTGGAGCGCTTCTTCGCCCGAGCCACAGATCTCCGCGCGATAGCGCTCGCCTTCTTTCAGGCCGAGTCCAAGGCTCAGTGACCGTGCAATGCCCATAGAATCTTCAACGATCAGGATGCGGCTCGCTGCCGGCGGATTGCTCACGGGTTTGCTTCCTCTGTGGCGATGGGCAACGTGAAGGTGAAGCGGACGCCGCGCCCTTCGGGCAGGTTCTTCGCAATGAGGGCGCCGCTGTGCTGGTGCAAGATTGTCTGGGAAACGAACAGCCCCAGGCCGGTCCCTGCGGCTTTGGTCGTCACAAAAGGTTCGAAGAGATTGCCCAGAATCTGGTCGGGAATGGGCGGACCATCATTGGTGACGGCAACGGCAACCTGGTTTCCCTGCCGGCGCGCGGAGATCGTCATCCGCCCACCGCCCGGCATATTCTCAATCGCATTGAGCAGCAGGTTAAGCATGACCTGGGAGAGTTGCTCCATGGAACCGCGAATCTTGGGCAGGTTGGCGGGCAGGTCGACGGCGACCTGGATACCGGCTTCACGCACTTGCGAATGCGTAAGGTTCAGCGCCGACTCCCAGATTTCCCCGATGGAGAGGAGACGTCGGGCTTCCGGATCGACGCGGCTTACGCTCAGGATGTTGCGGGTAATTTTGACCAGACGGCTCACTTCATCACGACAGATGGCCAGGGTTTCGGCGCGTTCATCGGGCTCCAGCGGGAAATCGCCCAATAAGTCCAAATTGGCCTGAATGGCCTGCAGGGGATTCTTGACTTCATGGGCGAGGGTTGCAGCGATCTGGCCCATGGCGGCAAGTCGCTCCCGCCGGATCATCTGTTCTTCGATTCGCTTGTATTCGGTGATATCCTGGCCGGCGCCCTGAAAACCGCTGATTTGCTCGCCGTCGTGGTCTATTTTCGGTTGAAGATGCACGCGCAACCAGCGCCATCCGCGATTTTTGGTTTGAATCCGCGCCTCGTGGACGACCGGTCGGCCGGAGAGAAGACGTTCGATGGCTGCTTCTGTCGCGCCAACGTCGTCGGGGTGAAGAAGCGACCACCATTCCTCGGCAGCGTAGAATTGGGCCGTATCGTAACCCGTGATGCGCGTGAACGCATCGGTGATCCAGTCCAGCGACAGGGCGCCGTCGGCGCGCTTGTCGAGCGCAAAGGCAAAGTCGGATGTGAGTTCCGAAACGTTTCTGTAGCGTTCTTCCGAAGCCAGCAGGGCGTCTTCAGCACGTTTGCGTGCCGTGATGTCTTCGATCGACACCAACGCACGCTTCAGACTGTCCTCGTAACCGGACGGTACGGACCAGTGCAGCCGGATATGAATGTACGCATCGTCGAGTCTGCGATTGACGCCCTCCCAGGTAAAGGACGTTCTGCCTTCGGCAATCCAGACCAGTTCATCGATAAACGGGCGCTGGACATCAGATGGCACCAAGCGATCCAGGGTCGCCAGCAGCTCTTCCTTGTCCGACGCGCCATAGAGGCCCAGGCTGGCCCGGTTGATGGCCACCGTGCGAACCAGCCCGATGCATTCGGCCACGATTTCCGGGTGGCTCTCGAAGAAGGTGCGAAAATCCACAATGCCTTCCTGGGCCAGTTGGTCGATTCTGGTGCGTACGGCGGAGAAATCCTGTTCAAACAGGGAGATCGGCGAGTCTTCGAAGAGCGCGCGGTAGCGGGCTTCGCTCTGGCTGAGGGCTGCCTCCGCCTGCTTGCGGCGGGAGATGTCCTCAATCACGGAAATGAAATACTTGGGCCGGCCTTCGCCGTTGCGGATCAAGGAGACACTCAACATGGCCCAGACGATTTGGCCGTCGCTGCGTATGTAGCGCTTCTCCATGCTGTAGCTGGTTCGTTCACCGGCGAGCACGGCATCGACCAACGCCAGATCGCGCGCCAGATCGTCAGGGTGCGTGATCTCCTGAAAGGTACGCGCCAAGAGTTCGTCATTGGCATAGCCCAGGATTTCACAGAATTTCTGGTTGACGCGCGTGAAGCCGCCCGCGGGCGTGACTTGGGCCAGGCCAACTGCCGCCTGCTCAAAGATCGCCCGAAAGCGTTCCTCGCTTTCCTGCAGCTCCAGGATGGCTAGATTGCGGGCGAGAAAACGGCCGATGATGCGCGCGATTTCCGCAATCAGGCTACGTTCCTCGCTCAGGAACGGTCCCTCATCCGCCGCCGGAT
>CAYZLP010000284.1:0-6578 GCA_964478635.1 uncultured Caldilineaceae bacterium | reverse complement strand
ACGAGCGATGCTTCATCCGCTCGTAAATTGAAGAGATACAGGAGCCGTCGCCGGGTATCCATAATGCGCTTTCGTATTGAGGAAGATGGTGGTTTGTGTCTCCGCCCGTGCGTGCGCACTGGGCGCTAGCGCGATCATGCGCGGCGGATCGTCCGATTATAGCACGGCGGCCCGTGGTGGGAAATCAGCGCAAAACCGACCTGCGCCCAGTCCTACGTGCTCGCGTCATAGATTGACCATCTATCTTGTATGACTGGTTTGGTCCCCTATCTTGCATGACTGGTTTGGTCCCTCCGCATGTAGCTATGCTATGCTTGGGCCATCGTTACTCTATCCACCCGATAGCGAGGCAGATTGTGCAGGTATTTTCCCCAATGATAAGTTCCCCAGGGTTTGTGCGCTTTCTATTACCGGTCATCATGCTTGCGCTCCTTTCCGCTTGCGGAGGGCGGAGCGCCGCACCGGAAATGGCTACGCCTACAGCCGTGACTGTTGCTGACTCGGCAGCTGCAGCTGAGACTACGCCGGCGGCGCCGACGGTCACGCCCGCGCCGACCATGCCGGCCGAAAGCCGGCTCATTGCACCCGTTGATCGGGCGGAAATGGTGGCGCGTGTGCCTCTGCTCGGCGCGCGCAGCGCGCGCGCCGAGGCTGCACTCACCCAGGATCCGCCGATCATGACGTTGAACGATGAGCAACTCGACGCCGAGCAGCGTCAGGCCCAGGCGCTGGCCTTGACCGATGAGCGCTTCGTCCAGTTTGTCTACGACCTCAACGACGACGCGCCCCTGCGCAACGAGATCATGGCCGTCTATCCGGCCCGACCCAGCGACATTACCGATGCAACCGCGGCCTGCGCCAGCAACGCTTGCTACCGGGTCGAACTCTACAATTACGCCCTCAACTTGACGACTGTGGCGACCGTGGACCTGGACCAGCAGCGCGTTCTGAACGTGGATCATCTCCAGAACGCGCAGCCGGAGCTTAATCCCGAGCTGACCGAGCTGGCCCTGCAGATTGCCCTGACCGCGCCAGAAGTGGCCGAAGAACTCGGCTTCACGCCCGATGCCGCAACCATGGCCAACACCAAGACTGCGCTCAACAACACGGCTTGCGAAAGCTCCCAACATCTCTGCGTGGCGCCGACGATCATCGTTGACGACCGGGCGCTTTGGGCTATCGTCGACCTGACCGAGGAGCGGCTGGTCGGCGTGCGCTGGACCAATCTGGGCGATTTCAGCCAGGGCCGGCCGACCGAGCAGCTGATTCAGATCGAAGAGATTTTTGAAGATTACTGCCAGCAGGAAAACGCACTCACCCAGGACGGCTGGGCGCTGAGCTACATCCTCACGGCGTCGGATGGTCTGCGGATTGCCGATGTCACATTTGAGGGGCAACACGTCCTCGACAGCGCCAAAATTGTGGATTGGCACGTGAGTTATTCGGAGACGGAGGGTTTCGGCTACAGCGATGCCGTGGGTTGTCCCCAGTTTAGTTCGTCCGCCGTCATCGCCACCTCACCGCCGCAGGTTATCGAACTCACCGAGAATGGCGACGCGACCGGCTTCATGCTGACCCAGGACTATGTTCATCCCATCTGGCCGGCGCCGTGCAACTATCGTTACCAGCAGCGCTTTGAATTCTATCGTGACGGTCGCTTCCGCGTGGTCGGCACGAATCTGGGCCGGGGGTGCGGCGATGACGGTATCTATCGGCCCATCCTGCGCATCGACTTCGCCGAGCCCGACGGTGGCGGCCAGACCTTTGGCGAGTGGAATGGTGAAACCTGGGACTCCTGGACCGCGGAGGATTGGCGCGAACAGACCGATGAAACAGTATACACGGCCGAAGGTTTTCAGTACCGGATCACCTTCGGTGAAGATGAGCGCAGCGGCTATTATCTGGAACCGGGACAGGGCCAGTGGGATGATGAACGGGGCGACAGCGCCTTTGTCTATGTCACACGTCATGATCCGGCTGAAGGCGACAGTGAACTCGTGACGCTGGGCTCGTGCTGCAATCAGGATTATCGTCAGGGCCCGGAGCAGTTCATCAACGATCCGCCGGAGGCGACGGAAAATGAGCCCCTGGTCATCTGGTACGTTCCCCAGATCGAGAACGACGCCACGCCGGGCGCCGAGTACTGCTGGGCAGATTTGACCATCCGGGACGGGCTCTTCGAGCCGGTGGTCTGGCCCTGCTCGGCCGGCCCGATGTTCGTCCCGATCGGGCGTGAGTAGCGAGAATAGAAATGGCAAAGAAGAAGAGAAAGAACCCGACCAAGAAATCCATTGCTGCGGCGGATCCGCCAGGCCCTGCTTGGCTCTGGCCGGGCCTGGCATTCCTGGTAATTCTGGGCGGCATCGGTCTGCTCATCTATATGAGCCTGGGTCGGTCTGAACCGCCGGCGGAGGCCGTCGCCGCTGGAGAGCCGGATGTCCAGACCGCCATTGCAGCCGAATCGGCTGCTGCCCAGATCACCATGGGGCGGGGCAACTACTGCCAGCGGTCGCCCGGGTTTCCCGGTGACCTGGGCTTCGGTGCGCAGACCTATGTGGGGACCAGCTTGGACGGCTACATGGGCCTCACGCTGAGCGATACCGGCGGCCGGGTCTACCAGGATCTAACGTGGGATGACGCGGGCTTTCTCGGCCCCTTCGTCTACGATCGGGTGGGCAACATTTATACGGCGCCCGCGCCCTTCGTAAACCTGGTCAACAATCCGCCCGAAGAACAGAATAAGATCTACCGGGTCGACACTACGACGGCAAAAATGAATGAGTGGGCAGACCTGCCCCCTGCCCAGACGCCGACCCAGAATAATCCCTTCGGCGTGCTCGGTCTCTTCTATGATTGCGATACAGAGAGCATCTATGCCGGCTCGGTGGCCGGTTCCACTGCAACGGAGGAGCTGGGCCGTATCTTCCGGGTCGATCGGGCAACGGGCGAAGTGACCGACATGTACGAAAACGTGGACGCAATGGGCGTGGGCGTCTTCAACGGCGTCGAGGGCAAGCGCCTCTACTTCGGCTCGGGTCGTGATTCGGGCATCCGCTCCATCGCACTGGATGAAGCGGGCCATTTCGTCGGCGAGCCCGAGGTCGAGTTCTACCTCGCTCAGTTCGACGAGGGCGGCAACGAAAAGGCCCAGCGCATCACCTTTGACGACGCCAACCAAATGATCGTCAAGGGTATCGACTTCAACTACAACCTCCGCGCCGCCAGCGACGTTGCCCGCGCCCTCTATACCTTCGCCTACGATCCCAACGAAGCCCTTTGGAATCTTGTATCAGTCGAGCGGGTGACGGAATAGTTACGAATCTTCCAGATCTTCTCATTTCACTTCTCGCCCACAACACCCTCCAAACATCGATCGTGTCTAATGGGTGCACCGGCTTCATCTGAACCGTGACCAGACGCAGTGATGTGGAGGATTTCCCATGTTTGACTTCATCACCGAAGAACATAAGATGATCCAGCAGGCCGCGCGTGATTTTGCCCGCAAGGCCATTGCGCCCATTGCCGAACACCACGACGCCACCGGCGAATTTCCCATCGAGACGGTGCGCCAGATGGGCGAGTTGGGCTTCATGGGGATCGAGGTGCCCGAAGCCTACGGCGGGGCCGACATGGATACGATTGCCTATGTTCTGGCCCTGGAGGAGATCAGCCGGGTCGACGCCAGCCACGGCACGATCATGTCGGTCAATAACTCGCTCTTTTGTAACGGCATCATGAAGTACGGCACCGAGGAGCAGAAGCAGACCTATGTGAAGCCGGTAGCTTCCGGGCAAGCCATTGGCGCCTACAGCCTGACCGAGCCCATGAGCGGCTCCGACGCCGGGACGATGAAGAGCCGCGCCGTGCTCAACGACGCCGGCACCCACTACATCATCAACGGCCGCAAGTCCTGGGTCACCTCGGCGCCTTATGCCGACTACATCGTCCTCTTCACCATGACCCAGCCAGAAAAGAAACACCGGGGTGTGTCTGCCTTTCTTATTGAGACGACTCAGCCTGGCTTTGCCCGGGGCAAGACCGAGCCCAAGCTGGGCATCCGCGCCTCTGCGACCAGCGAGATTCTCTTTGACAATTACGCCTGTCCCGTGGAAAATCGTCTGGGCAATGAGGGCGATGGCTTCAAGATTGCCATGGCGGTGCTCGATGCCGGGCGCATCGGTATCGCCTCCCAGGCCCTGGGCATCGCCGGGGCTGCGCTGGACGCCAGCATCGAGTATGCCAAGGAGCGGGAAGCCTTCGGTCAGAAGATCGGCCAGTTCCAGATGATCCAGCAGAAGTTGGCCGACATGAAGTGCCGGGTCGACGCCAGCCGGTTGCTCATCTACCAGGCGGCCCTGGTCAAGATGGCGGCCAAAGAAACGGGCGCCCGCTACAGCATGGAGGCGAGCATGGCCAAGCTCTATGCGTCCGAAACGGCCATGTGGGTCGCGACGGAGGCCGTGCAGATTCACGGCGGCATGGGCTACAGCAAGGAACTGCCCATCGAGCGCTACTTCCGGGATGCCAAGATCACCGAAATCTACGAAGGCACCAGCGAGATCCAGCGCATGGTCATCGCCCGCAGCCTGACCGGACTGAGCTAACCCCGCGGAGCCGCCATGCAGCTTTATCGCACGCCCGTCAACGCCCCCCACTTTCCCGAACCGCGGGACTGGATCAATGTCACGCGCCCGCTGACAGTGCAGGATCTGCGCGGCAAGTTTGTGCTCCTGGAGTTCTGGACCTTCTGCTGAATTAACTGCCACCACAACGTCGCGCAGTTGCGTCGACTTCGCCAGATGTTCCCGGATGAGCTGATCGTCATTGGCGTTCACTCGCCCAAGTTCCCGGCAGAGCAGATTACGGCCAACGTGCGCCATGCCGTCATGCGTCACGGCATTACCCATCCCGTGGTCAACGACTTCAATATGGAAATTTGGAGTCGCTACAGCGTACGCGCCTGGCCCACTGTGATCCTGCTCGATCCCGCCGGCAAGGTGGTGGCCAGCCGCTCGGGCGAGATCGATGCCGACCGCATTGCCGACATGCTGCAACCACTCATCCGCGAGGCGGAGGCCAAGGGTCAGCTAGCGCGCAGACCCATTGCCGGAATCGCCCCGCCGGACGAGACAGCATCCTTGCTGCGCTTCCCCGGCAAGCTGATTGCGGCTCCGGGGGACCGGCTCTTTGTGGCCGATACCGGTCATCATCGCATCCTGGAGGTTCAGCTCAGCCCGGATGGACTTGGCGGTGAGGTCACGCGCAGCTTCGGTAGCGGGGAAGCCGGGCTGCGCGATGGCTCCGCCGCCGAAGCCCAATTTCATCACCCTCACGGTCTGGCCCTGGGCACCGGGGGCGGCAGTTCGACACTCTATGTGGCCGACACGGACAACCACGCCATCCGCGCCATCGATCTGGGTTGGGATCGGGTGCGGACCGTGGCCGGGACCGGGGCCATGGGCCGGACCCTGGGGCCGGCGACGACTGAACCCCTCGCCCTGGACCTGCGTTCGCCTTGGGCGCTGGTCTCTTTCGAAGACGCGCTCTTCATCGCCATGGCCGGCTCCCACCAGGTCTGGGTCTTGCTGCAGGAGCAGCAAATGGGCGTGTTTGCCGGCACCGGTGTTGAAGCCCTAATGGATGGTCCGCGCGGCGAAGCAGCGTTTAACCAGCCCAGCGATCTTGTGCTGGCCATGGGTCATCTCTTCGTGGCCGACGCCGAGGCAAGCGCCATCCGCGCCATTACGCTGGATGAGGAGACCCGGGTCTTCACCGTTGTCGGTCAGGGGCTGTTCGATTTCGGCGATGTGGACGGCGTGGGTGCGGCCGTGCGTCTCCAGCACCCGACGGGATTGGCGGGAGATGGACATCTCCTCTATATCGCCGACAGCTACAACCATAAGGTCAAGACCCTCGATCCGACCATGGGTACGGTGCGGACGCTGATCGGTACGGGCGTAGCCGGCGCCCAGGACGGACCCTTCGCGACGGCCACGCTGCATGAACCCGAGGGCCTGACCTTGCTCGACGGGCGCCTCTACATCGCCGACACGAACAACCATCGGCTTCGGGTCGCGGACCTGGCGCGTGGAGTGGTCGGGACGGTGGCATTGTAGGTTTGTGGTGCATTTGCGTGTCGGGCCACGCATGCAACTTCCGGGCAGCGGTCGTGAAATCTCCCATGACCGCAAGCGCGATGACCTCTGCTCTAAAAACGGACCGCGGATGGCACTGATCCAGCCGATTCTCCCGGATGTTCATCCCCCGTGGCGCACCAGCGGTGTATGTCAACTCCTGGGAAATGATTCGCCCTCAGCCTGAAATACACCCTCTGGAGAAATTTGCGGTGCGGCTTTCTCGCCCCGGTTCAAATTGTGCTATACTGAGATGGAAAATCAGAGACTAAACGTTGACGCGACTGCCGAGCTCTTTTTGAGATGCTCGGCTTCTTTTCAGAGTGGCGCCCCGCCATTCGCGACCGGGAAACGAGTAAGCAAATGTCTGTCGTGTTGATCACGGGAGCGGCCGGTTTTGTGGGCTCCCACCTGGCCGAGCGCCTGCTGGCCAGGGGACATGAG
>CAYZLP010000283.1:0-6581 GCA_964478635.1 uncultured Caldilineaceae bacterium | reverse complement strand
AGAATGACCGCATCGCGCACCGGCTCCTTGTCGGGCAGATCGCCGGGAATGTTGGCCTCGCCCGCGCGCTTGAGCGACTCCTTGAGCAGCATGGGGCCGAAGATCTCGTTGAGCACGATCACGGCGATGATGGTGGTGGAGAAGGCTGCGCCCAGAGACGGGAACTGGATGGCCGCCTCCCGGGCCAGACCGAGGGCAATCCCGGCCTGGGTGATGAAGGCCATCCACGCATATTTCTTGAAGGTCTCCGACTCTTGGGCCAAACGGCTGCCGATAAATGTGCCGCCGTAGATGCCGGCCATGCGCATGAGGAAAAGGGTGATCGCAATGGGCAGCGTGGCCACCAGGATATCAAGCTTGAGAGAGATGCCGGTGAGCGTGAAGAAGGCGACATAAACGGCCGGCCCGACCGCATGGAGGAGCTCATCGAACTGGTGGCGCTGGGTGGTGAAGTTAGTGATGATAAAGCCGGCAATGAGACAGATCAGCAGCGGTTCGATGTAGACCTCATAGCCGACCAGATCGGGGCTAAAAACCTTCACCTGGTCGGAAAGGAAGTAGACCCCATAGCCGATCAGCAGGACCAGACCGATCTTGAGGGTCTGCGAGCTGCGGCCTTTCAGGACGAGTTCCAGCAGCTTGCCCACCGCCAGACCGATGATCACGGCCAGGCCCAGATCCAGAACCAACTGCAGCAAAAAGGCCCCGCTCAGACCGGCGTTGGTCAGAATGACGCTGGCCAGCGATGTGATGATGGCAAAGAGTACGATGATCAGCACATCCATGAAGACCGTCACGCTGAGAACCGTGCGGGTAAAAGGACCCTTGGCCCGTACCTCCTTGATGACGGCGATCGTTGAAGGCGGCGAGAGCGCGAGCAGGACTACGGAGCCCAGCACCGCAATAACCATACGCTCGTTGAAGGGCCGGCCCTGGGTGAAGCTGAGGAAGTTCGTCAGCGCAAAAATCGCGGCCGTTCCGAAGATGAGCCCCACCACGGCGATGCCCGAAGCCGTGAAGAAGATGCTACGCAGCCGCTGGCGGATCTCTTTGAGGTATAATTCACTCCCGGCGACGAAGGCGATGATGGCCAGGGAAAGCTGGTCTACGAAACGCAACCGGGTCACAGCATCGGCGGGCAAGAGATCGAGCAAGAACGGTCCGGCCAGGGCGCCGGTGAAAAGATAGCCGGTGATGTAAGGCAGGCCCAGGCGCGTGAAGAACTTGCCGATGAGATAAGCGGCCAGGGAGATAATGATGAAGCTGGCGAGAAACGTGACCGTCGTCATGCACCGTCCTTCCGGGGTGCTGTAGAATCTGCAGTTGTATAGCGGGATTATTGCCCAAGCGCCCGCCGAGTGATGTGATCCATCTCCCCTGTTCGCCGAGTTAGGCTGGCCCCATAAACGACGCCCCCGACGCGGCCCACAAGATATTTCGTTGACCAGAGTCAGGCTGGACCGCGCCGGGGAGATTAAACTGCAAGCACAACGAAACCATGACTTACGTAGGCCCAAAAAACTGCACCCACAGGATTGCTGAAAGCCGTTGGGAGGCCACTGACAAATGCTGGACCCGAACTTGACGCTGCCGCCAGACTTTGTGGCGACCGTGTCGGCAACCTTTGAGGACGGCGCAGCCTGGTTGCGCGCCCTGCCCACGCTGCTCGACACATGCACCGCGCACTACGGGCTCACCATCGGGGCGCCCTTTGACCTCTCCTACAACTTCGTTGCGCCGGCCCTGTTGGCGGACGGCACGCAGGTCGTGCTCAAGCTGGGTGTGCCGAACCCCGAGTTGACCACTGAAATTCTTGCGCTGGAACGCTACGGCGGTAACGGGGCGGCCCGCCTTCTGGCAAGCGACCCGGATCGCGGCATCCTGCTGTTGGAGCGGCTGCAGCCCGGCACGATGCTGGCCGCCTTGACCGACGACGAGCAGGCGACGGAGATCGCAGGCACGCTCATGCGCCGGCTCTGGCAGCCGGCGGAAGCGGAGCACCCTTTCCACACTGTCGTCGACTGGGGTAACCGCGCCATGCGGGAACTGCGCAAAACCTTTGGCGACGGCGCCGGTCCCTTCCCGCCGCGTCTGGTAGCGCTGGCCGAAGCCCATTTTGCCGCGGCCGCACTGTCGAAGGACGACGTGCTCCTCCACGGCGATCTGCATCATGAAAATATCCTGGCAGCGACCCGGGAACCCTGGTTGGTCATCGATCCCAAGGGCATCGTCGGACCCCGGGGCTATGAGTGCGGAACATTCTTGCGCAACCATTGGCTAAGCAAAGCCGATCCGGCCCGGGTGCTAGCCCGGCGCGTCGACCAGCTGGCCGAGATTCTGGAACTGGAGCGGGATGAGATCCTGGGCTGGGGCGTTGCCCACAACATGCTCTCTGCGTGGTGGTCGTTCGAGGAACGCGGGATTGCTGCCGGCGCTGGGCTGATCTGCGCGGAATTCTGCGCGCGGGCGTTGCCTTCGACAAGCCCAGGCGGCTGAGACAAGGCAAGCCCAGCCGGTGAAGGCTGGCTTGAGCCTGCGTAGCGAGTTGAGCCATGCAAAGTTGCTGCTTGTTGGATCGTAGAGTCGCTGATAGAATCGCAGCATTATGTCCCAACAGATTGCAGGCATGGCCCTGCTCGTCCGAGATTATGATGAAGCCATTGCCTTCTACACGGAGAAGGTCGGCTTTCTCTTGTTGGAGGATACCTGGTTGAGCGCAAGCAAGCGCTGGGTGCGTGTCGGACCGAAAGAGGGGTCTTCGTGGCTGCTGCTGGCCCGGGCCGCCACGCCGGAGCAGGCAGCACAGGTGGGCAACCAGAGTGGCGGACGGGTCTTTCTTTTCCTGCACACCGATGATTTCCCACGCGATTACGACCGGATGACTGCGGCTGGCGTCGAGTTCCTGGAGGCGCCCCGCACGGAAGCGTATGGCACGGTAGCGGTCTTTGTCGATTTGTATGGCAACAAGTGGGACCTGATCGAACAGCGCTGAATCTGCCGTCGCGGTCGCGCCCAACCTGCTAATTGTCACATTATTTGAACTTCGTACATTCCTCCAGAGCGAAAACCGGCGGGAATGTACGAAGTTCAAGTGACGTCTCCATAAGGAAGCCCAATGCCCCAAGCCTATCTCGATGTTACCCAGGAATCCGGCGCGGCGCTGTTCACCCGCAACATCACGGGCGAGGTCGTGATGCTTAACCTGCTGCGCTTCCGAGAGGTTGCCGACTATGCGGAATTTCCGGAGTTGGCCCCGGAGCGACCCATTTCCGGACGGGAAGCCTACCAGCGCTACGTCGAGCACACCCTTCCCTACCTCCAGGAAGCGGGCGGCGAAGTGCTCTACCTGGGCGAAGGCGGCCACTACCTTATCGGTCCCCAAAGCGAACGGTGGGATCTGGTCATGCTGGTGCGCCATCGTTCGCTCCGGGCCTTTGTGGCTTTCGCCGAACATGATGCCTACCTGAGCGGGCTCGGCCATCGCAAGGCTGCCCTGGCCGACTCACGGTTGCTGCCTCTGGTTGCACCGACGGATGAATGGGAGTCAATACCGTGACGATTGAAGTGCGCTTGCTCCGCCCGACCGAAACCGAGATCCTGACCCGGGTGGCGCCGGATGTCTTCGACGAGTCGGTCGATCCTCGGTTGACGGCCGAGTTTCTGGCCGATCCGCGCCATCATCTGGCCGTGGCGCTGGACGGCGCGACGGTTGTGGGCATGGCCTCGGCCGTGGATTACGTCCACCCCGACAAGCCGGTGGAGCTGTGGATCAACGAAGTGGGCGTCGCGCCGGCCTACCAGCGCCAGGGCATCGGCCGCCGGCTGCTGCAGGCCCTCTTCGCCCTGGCCGCCGAGCGGGGCTGGGAAACAGCCTGGGTTGCGACGGAATACGACAACGTCGCGGCGCGGGGTCTTTACGCGGACGCCGGCGGTGAAGAGGACGCTGAGATCGTCGTCTATACCTTCAAGACCGGGACACAAGCGCAAGGGTAGGCGGAGTGGAGCGCGGAAAGAGCAGTCAGACTGTTGAGAAACTTCTGACTACTGAACCGAGCGCGCAACGTTTATGAGACAACCGGGAGGAGAATCTTGGCAGCAACGGGTGAATTCGAAGTCAACCTGCAGCCGCTGGAGGGCTATGCCCAGGGTGCAGAGGGCAATATCCTCGGACGCATGTCCATCGACAAGGTCTTCCGGGGCGATCTGGAGGCCACCAGTCGGGGCGAAATGCTCATGGCCCGAACCGGTACGGAGGGCTCGGCCGGCTATGTGGCCATCGAACAGGTCAGCGGGACGTTAAACGGCAAACGCGGAACGTTCATTCTGCAACACTATGGTATGATGACCCAGGGCGGGAACCGCCTGATTCTCGAAGTCGTGCCCGACTCTGGCACGGGCGAACTGGCCGGTCTGTCCGGAACGATGGCCATCGACATCCGGGACGGCAAACACTTCTATGCGCTGAACTATGCGCTTGCCTGATTTTCATGCGGGAGCCTTCGTGACCCCACTGCAACACACCCCACGCGTCCGAAATCTGACCTTGACCGACTTGCGGGGCGCCGCCCGATTGGCGATTCACGCGACCACTGGCGTCACCGAAATCGTCGAAGGCGTTCACCGGTCAATCACAGACACGTTGGGCCTGCAGGGCGGCGCCAGTCCGGGGCGTACCCGGGGCATCACGGGGCTGGTCTACCGCAGCGTGCATGGGACGACCCGGCTCGTGGGCGGCGCCATCGATCTGACGCTGGCCGGTCTGGATGCACTGGCGGAAGCGGAGGGTTCGGCGCCCGCGCCGACTCGATTGACCGCGCTGGCAGCCCTGAACGGCGTGATCGGCGATCGCCTGGCAGCCGACGACAATCCGCTGGCCCTGCCCATGACGCTACACTACGAAGGCCGCACCGTCGACTGGCAGCAAACGCCGATCGTACCGGCATCCTCGGGCAAGATCTTGCTGCTCGTTCACGGCCTCTGCATGAATGACCGGCAGTGGCGCTCGGAGCGGGCAGGGCAGACAGTCGATCACGGCGCGGCGCTGGCACAGGCCCACGATTATGCGCCCGTCTACGTACGCTACAACTCAGGCCTGCACATATCGCAGAACGGGCGGGCGCTGGCCATGCAGCTGGAACGGCTGCTGACCCAGTGGCCTGCGCCGCTGGAGGAACTTGCCGTGGTGGCCCACAGCATGGGCGGCCTCGTCATGCGCAGCGCGCTCTACTACGGAGAGCAGGCCCGGATGCACTGGCCCCGCTATCTGAAACACATCGTCTTTCTGGGCACGCCCCACCACGGCGCGCCCCTGGAACGGATCGGCAATTGGGTCGATACGCTCCTGGCCGCTACGCCCTATACGGCTCCCTTTGCCGCGCTGGGGCAGGTGCGCAGCGCCGGCATCACCGACCTACGCTACGGGCAGCTGGTGGATGAGGACTGGCGCGGCCGTAACCGCTTCCGGCGGCGCCCCGACGAGCGGCAAATCGTGCCCCTGCCCCAGCAGGTTGCCTGTTACACCATTGCCGCAACCACGACCGCGACGCGCAATCCTATCAAGGATTATCTGCTGGCCGACCTTGCCCTGGGCGATGGTTTGGTCCCCCTGCCTAGCGCGCTGGGTGAGCACGAGGAGTCCCACCGACGTCTGGCGCCGGGACGGGATGGCGAGGTCATTCTCTTCCAGACGCACCATCTCGCCCTCCTCCACGATCCGCGCGTGAGGCGACAGATTGTGGCATGGCTGGGGTCGTGAAGGCCCAGAGCGATCCCGGACTTGCCGCGCAGCTCCTTGCCCTGGAAGAGCGGCTTCTGCTGCCCGAAGTCCGGGCTTCGGCTGCCGAGCTCGAGCAGCTGCTGGCCGCCGATTTCTACGAATTCGACAGTTCGGGCCGGGTCTGGAGCCGGGAGGCAACCATTGCGGAACTCGTGGCCGCGGGCGGCAATCCTGGCCGCACGTACACAATCAGCGACTTCTCCGTTCGACAATTTGCCCCGGACCTCGTCCTGGCGACCTACCGCCTCCACACCGTCTCGGACGCCGAGGCGCGCGGCACGCTGCGCAGTTCGCTCTATGGGCAGCGGGACGGCCGCTGGCAGATGCTTTTCCATCAAGGGACGCCCGCCGCTTGCTGAGGAGCCTGGACCTTCACAAACCCGGTTTCGGTCAGAAACCGGGTTTGTGAAGGTCCAGGCAACCCGCAATTCCTATGCGAAATCAACCCACTGCGCGCCGTTTTGGCCGCTCTCAATGACCTTCTCGATGAAGCGGACGCCCCGGGCCCCGTCGTACACGTTGGGGAAGTCCAGTTCCAGTTCCGTCGGTTCCTGACCGACCAGGCGGGCGCGCATGGTGTCGGTGGCGTTCATATAGATGTTGCCGAACGCCTCGAAGAAGGCCTCGGGGTGGCCAAAAGGCAGGTGCGTGGCCCGCTGGGCAGCTTCGCCCACATAGTCATTGCCCCGCTTGTAAACCTGCATGGGGCCATGCGGATCTTTGAAATAGAGCCAGTTGGGGTGCTCCTGGTGCCATTCCAGGCCGGCTTTCGTGCCGTAAACCCGGATATTCAGACCGTTCTCCT
>CAYZLP010000282.1:5197-6588 GCA_964478635.1 uncultured Caldilineaceae bacterium | reverse complement strand
CATTTGAAACGCCCCACCCTCTCTGGAGCGAACAAGATCCCGATCTCTGGTGGAAAGGCGCCGTTGCCAGCATCCGCAAGGTTCTGAATGAGACCGGCGTCGCCCCTGCCGATGTGGTCGGCGTTGGTCTCACGGGCCAGATGCATGGCCTGGTCATGCTGGACGAGGAGGGTCGGGCGCTGCGCCCCGCCATCTTGTGGAACGACCAGCGGACCGCGGCCCAGTGCGACACGATCCGTCAGCGGTTGGGACGGCGGCACCTCATCGAGTTGACCGGCAATGAAGCCCTGACCGGTTTCACCGCGCCCAAGATCCTCTGGGTCGCCGAAAACGAGCCGGAGCTCTACAGCCGCGCCCGCCAGCTGCTGCTGCCCAAGGACTATCTGCGCTACCGGCTAACGGGCCGCTATGCCACGGACAAAGCGGGCGCAGCCGGCACGCTGCTCTTCGACCTCAAGGCGCGCGACTGGTCTCCCGAGATGCTGGAAGCCCTTGCTATCCCGGCCGAGCGGTTGCCGCCCACCCACGAAGGGCCGGGAATTACCGGCGCCATCTCGGCGGAAGCCGCGGCGGCCACCGGCTTGCGCGAAGGCACGCCCGTCATGGCCGGCGGCGGCGACCAGGCAGCCCAGGCCGTGGGCGTCGGCGCAGTCGAAGAAGGTATTGTTGCCCTGACCCTGGGCACTTCGGGCGTAGTCTTCGCCACGGTAAACCAACCCTTCGTCGAGCCGGATGGTCGGCTCCACGCCTTCTGCCACTCCGTACCGGGGCGCTGGCATCTCATGGGCGTCATGCTCTCGGCGGCCGGCAGCTTGCGCTGGTACCGGGATACCCTGGCGCCCGACGTCGGCTATGACGATCTGTTGGCCCCGGCTGCCGCCATCGAACCGGGCAGCGAGGGCCTGCTCTTCCTGCCCTATCTGACCGGCGAGCGCACGCCCCACCCCGATCCATTGGCCCGGGGGGCCTTTGTCGGCCTCACCGTCCGGCACACCCAGCCCCACATGACCCGGGCCGTCCTCGAAGGCGTTGCCTTTGGCCTGCGCGACAGCTTCGAATTGATGAAGGAAGCGGGGCTCTCCGCCATCACCCAGGTGCGCGTCTCCGGCGGCGGCGCGCGCAGCCCGATCTGGCGCCAGATCCTGGCCGACGTGCTGGGCAGCGAGCTGGTCACCGTGAATACGACCGAAGGCGCGGCCTACGGTGCGGCCCTGCTGGCAGGCGTCGGCGCCGGCATCTGGCCGGACGTAGACACGGCCTGCAACGCCGCCATCCGCATCACGGGACAGACCACCCCGGATGCCGCTGCCGTGGCCGAATACGAGCCGGTCTATGCGGCCTACCGCGACCTCTACCCCGCACTCAAGCCCAGCTTCACCCAACTCGCGCAA
>CAYZLP010000282.1:0-5097 GCA_964478635.1 uncultured Caldilineaceae bacterium | reverse complement strand
CCGCGGTCCATCGATCAGTAATGAACCCAGACTTCCGTGCCCGGCGGCGCCCAGTTCCAGAGGGCCTCTGCTTCGGCCGGGCGCATGTTGACGCAGCCGCGGCTCATGGGAATCCCAAACGAGTTGTGCCAGTAGGCCCCGTGGATGGCGTAGTCGGCGTAGAAATACATGACCCAGGGAACGCCGGGAATATCATACCCCGGCCCGTACATGCGCTGGCTGGTGTATTTCGTGCCAATCTGAAAGCGCCCCGTCACCGTCGGCGTCCCGGATTTGCCGGAGCTAATGCTCGTTTGCAGGACGGGCACATCGCCCTGCCATGCCGTCAGGGTTTGGGTCGTAAGGTTCACTTCGATCCACTTGCGCCCGCTGCCCGTAGCCAGGCCGTTGAAGGTGGGAATGGCCGAGGCATGGACCCGCAATCGTTGACCGGGATAGATCATCTTCTCGTTGGGCAGGCCATTGACTCTGAGCAGATCCTGGATCGTCGTGCCGTACTCGTCGGCAATCTCTTCCAGCGTCTCACCGACCGCCACAAGGTGGATGTTGGTAGCGGTCCGGTGCGTCAACGGCTCCTCATCCACGGCCAGGGCCGGGACCCGGGCGGTAACGCGCAGCCGCTGACCCGAACTCAACAGATTGGGATTGTCGAGATAGTTGAGGCGGAGCAAATCTTCCAGCGTCAAGCCGTAGCCGCGGGCAATCCCCGTGGCGCTCTCACCCGGCCGCACCGTATGATACCCCTCCTCAGCCGGCAGGGCAGCCGCAGCCGGGACCAATCCGACAGCCTCAGCCGCCATTTCAGCCTCAGCCGCCATCTCCAGCCCCGGAATTCGAATCTGCTGCCCGGTCACAAGCAGGTCCGGGTTGCCGATGTTGTTGTGGCGAATCAGGTCGCTTACGGAAACGTTGTAGCTCTTGGCGATGGCGCCCAGACTTTCACCATAGGCCACAACATGGACAGGTTCCTCGGCGCGCGCGGAATGGGGCGCCAGTGTTGCCAGAGCCACCGCCAGCGCCAGCAGAAGCGCGCCAAGCAGCGAGGAGCGCGCCAAGGGTCGGCTGCGCATTTTTTCAGCGTGGGGAAAATGGATCATGGTTCCGCCTCTCAAATTCAACGATGTCGCCGGGTAGGCGGCCGTGGCCGACAGGGCCCGACGCGCCGTACGGCGAAGGTACGGTTGAATGCCTATGCTGCTTCAACGAACGATGCGAAGCAGATAGAATACAGATAGATTTTCAATCTGTGAGGGGCGCTGTCCCACTCCGGTGGAAGGAGTGCGTCTTGGGTGGTCGATAGGTCGGGTGGGATTCGAACCCACACGGGTTTCCCCGGCGGATTTTAAGTCCGCTGCGTCTGCCATTCCGCCACCGACCCGTATAGGAGCCTATTCTATGCGCATAGTGAGCGATTGTCAATCACGGCAATTTACAGAATATTCGCAGTCTGGAATTGTCGTTCAATTTGACAGTTGCCCCAAAGCTGCGTAAGATGCGAAGCGTGACTGCCGAGCCAAACGGCAGTGCAAGCCAGTTCCACTCGCTCATGGTTCGCCACAGTAGCGATCCAACCGGTGATCGCAGCCTCCTCAGTCTGCCAAGGATTTCGCCGCCTGCTGACACTATTACAGATCGGCGTGAACACCTCGACAGAAATCCGGACAAGCTACCTATGGTAGCAACTGTATGAAGATTTCTGTCGGGATTCACAAAGCATCACAAGACGAAAACTCATGACCGAAAAGCCACGCAAACCGGCTGTTGAACTGCGCAACTTGACCAAGACATTTCCTAATCCTCAAGGGGAGCCCGTCATTGCGGTCAACAGCATCAATCTGACCATTTACGATGGCGAATTCTTTTCCATGCTCGGGCCTAGCGGATGTGGCAAGACGACGACCTTGCGCATGATCGCCGGCCTGGAACTGCCCACGAGCGGCAGCGTCTTGATCCACGGTCGGGAAATGGCCAGCCAGCCTGCCTTCAAGCGGCCGGTGAATACCGTTTTCCAGCGCTATGCGCTCTTCCCCCATATGACCATCTGGGACAATGTGGCCTTCGGGCTCAAGATGAAGAAGGTGGCCAAAGCCGAAATCGACCAGCGGGTCAGTGACGTGCTCAAGCTGGTCCGCCTGGAGCAGATGGGCAAACGCAAGCCGAGCCAACTGTCGGGCGGCCAGCAGCAGCGCGTCGCCCTGGCCCGGGCCCTGGTCAACAGTCCGGAAGTGCTCCTGTTGGACGAGCCGCTGGGCGCCCTCGATCTCAAGCTGCGCCAGGCCATGCAGGATGAGTTGAAGCGCATCCAGGAGACGGTGGGCATCACCTTTGTCTACGTGACCCACGATCAAGAAGAAGCCCTGGCCATGTCCGATCGCATTGCGGTCATGAACGAAGGCAATGTGCTCCAGGTCGACGAACCGTATGAGCTGTACGAGGATCCGGAGACGCGCTTTGTGGCCGATTTCATCGGCGAGACCAACTTCCTGGAAGGCGAAGTTGCCAACAGCGACGAAAAGCTGACCCACGTCCGTTTGAAGACGGGACAGCTTGCCCACATTCCCCATGAGGGCAGCATCTTGGCCAATGGGACAAAGGTAACGGTCGCGATTCGTCCTGAGAAGATCTTTATCGGTAGCGGGGACCCGCCGGATCTATACAATGTCTTCACGGGCACGGTAGACCGGGTGACCTATCTCGGCACCGACACCTACTATGACGTGCTCTTGCCGAACAAGGTGGAAGTGACCGCCCGGCAACAAAACGAAGATTACACCGGCACGGCGGCCGTCGTAAAGAGCGGTGATCGAGTCTACCTCGCCTGGCATGCCCACAATGCCAGTCTGTTGACCGAGTAAGCCAGGGAAGACACCATGACGACTGAATCTACGCCGACCCGAGGCAGAGAGCGTGTTCAACTGGCGACCTTGATCGGTCCGGCCAGCATCTACCTGATCTTCTTTTTTGTCATTCCGTTGGGCATCGTCTTTGTCTACAGCTTCCTGAAGCGAGGCGCCTACGGCCAGCTGATCTGGGAGTTTACGCTCTCCAATTACGTACGCGTCTTCGATCCCCTCTACCTGAGCATCTTCTGGCGCAGCGTCCTCCTCGCCCTCGCGGCCACCGTGGGTTCCTTGCTGCTGGCCTATCCCTTTGCCTATTACATCGCCCGCCGCCCCTCGGCGCGGACGCGTAATCTGCTGCTCGTGCTGGTCATGATTCCCTTCTGGACCAACTTCCTGATCCGTACGTACGCGTGGCGGGTCATTCTGGGCGGCGACGGTCCCATCAATTCGTTTCTCCTGTGGACCGGTCTGATCAATGAGCCCCTTACCCTGCTCTTTACCGACACCGCGGTTCTGCTCGGCTTGATCTACGGTTATCTGCCCTTCATGGTGCTGCCGCTCTACGCCGCCATCGAGCGACTGGATTTCAGCCTCATGGAAGCGGCCAGCGATCTCTACGCCAACGGCTGGAACGCTTTCCGCAAAGTGTTGCTGCCCCTGAGTATGCCGGGCGTCATCGCCGGCAGCATCCTGGTCTTCATCCCGAGCCTGGGCGCATTCGTAACGCCGGACCTGCTGGGCGGCGCCAAGACGGTCATGATCGGCAACCTGATTCAGGGCCAGTTTCTTACCGCACGGGATTGGCCCTTCGGCTCGGCCATCAGCATGATTCTCATGGCCGCGGTCCTGGGCGCGACGCTGATCTACTTCCGCCAGGGAGGACGCACGCTATGAGCACGACCGCCTCACCGACCGTGGTTGCGGATGATGGCGCGGCTGCTGCGCCGATCAAGTATCGCCGCAGCCTGACCGAGATGCTGCTGGGGGCCCATTCGCTGCTGGTCTTCTTCTTTTTCTATGCGCCCATTGCCGTCCTGATCATCTTCAGCTTCAACGAAGGGCGCTTCGTGAACCAGTGGACCGGCTTCAGCTTCCAGTGGTACGTCAAGCTCTTCCAAAATGAAGACATTGCCCTGGCCCTGCGCAACAGCCTTGTCGTGGCAACGGCCTCCACCATTGTGAGCACTATCATCGGCACCCTGGTGGCCCTGGGCATGGAGCGCTTCCGCTTTCGAGGCAAGACCGCCCTGGACAGTACGCTCTATCTGCCCATCATCATTCCCGACATCGCCATGGCCGTGATGCTGCTGCTCTTCTTCGTCCAGTCGGGACAGCTGTTGGGCCGCATCGGCATCAATGTCTCTCTGGGGCTGACGACGATCATTCTGGCCCACATAGCCTTCAACATCAGCTTTGTGGCCGTTCTGGTCCGCGCGCGTCTGTCCGGCTTCGACAAATCGCTGGAGGAAGCTGCGGGCGATCTCTATGCCAATGAGTGGCAGACCTTCCGTCACGTAACGCTACCGCTCATTATGCCAGGCATCGTGGGCGGCGCGCTGTTGGCCTTTACCCTCAGCCTGGACGATTTCGTCGTCACCTTCTTTACCAGCGGTCCCGGCAGTACGACCTTGCCCCTGCGCATCTATTCGATGGTCAAGACCGGTATCACCCCCGAGATCAACGCCCTGAGCACCCTTATGCTATTGGCGTCCATGATTCTCGTGTTGTCGTCGCTGGCGATCCAGCGACGGGGTACATGAACCATTCCCAACTCAAGGAGTTTGATTCTCATGAAGAAGTTGCTGTTGCCCATGTTGTTGATTGCTGCCCTCGTCTTGGCGGCGTGCGGTTCGGCGGGCGAATCCGCCCCCGCGGCCAGTGAAGGCGATGCCGGCAGCGAAGCCGCCGTCACCAGCGAACGCTGCGGCGATCCCGGCCGGTTGGACGATGAGTTGAGCGTCTACAACTGGACCGACTACATCGATCCGGAAATCATCGATCAGTTTGAGGCCGAGTGCGGCGTCGACGTGATCTACGATACCTTCTCCAGCAACGAAGACCTGTTGGCCAAGCTCCAGGCCGGCGCTTCCGGCTACGACGTCATCGTGCCGAGTGATTACATGGTGACCATCATGCGTCAGCTGGATATGCTCAAGGAGCTGGACAAGGCTAACATTCCGAATCTGGCCAATCTGGATCCCATCTTCACCGATCCGCCCTATGACCCGGGCCTGGTCTACTCGGTTCCTTACCA
>CAYZLP010000281.1:0-6604 GCA_964478635.1 uncultured Caldilineaceae bacterium | reverse complement strand
CCCATCTTGGCCCGCACGCGCCCCAGCCCCGTGCTTTCCAGAATGGTCACCCCCGAGACGCCCACGTGCTGCCATGCTTCCAATACTTCGGAGCTGACCTCAAGTTCATCCAGGACCAACACGACCATCTGATACATTGCGTCCTCCGTCGGTGCATCCCGCTAGGCAGGTGTTGGCGTTTGATCAGTTCGTGCCGCATCCGGGCCCGATGCGTAAACCGCACGCAGCAAGGGCGGCGTAACGAGCGTGGCAATAATCACCATGAAGACCACAATTGAGAAGTTCGCCTGCGAAAGCAACTGCTGGCTGACGGCGAAGGAGGCCACGATGAGGCCGACCTCACCACGCGATACCATGCCGATGCCTAACCGCAGGGAGTCTAGCCGACTAAAGCCGCTGAGTAGGGCGCCGCCGCCGCAGCCGACGATCTTGCTCACAATCGCGATAACGGTCAGGGCGATGGCGAACCACCAGAGATTGCCCGAAATGCCGCGCATGTTGACCTCTAGGCCGATATCGACGAAGAAGACCGGCACCAAGAATCCATAGGCCAGGGCCGCGATGCCGCTTTCAATGCGGTTCTTATAGGGAGTCCGAGCCAGAAAAAGCCCCACCAAGAATGCGCCCGTAATGGCCGCCATCCCGCCGATGACTTCAGCCGCCCAGGCAGACAGCAGCGTCACGACAAACGTGAAGGCGATCATACTCTGGCTGACGGGCAGGCGGTTGGCCCAACGGGCCAGTGCGGGAATTACGTAAAGACCGATGAGCGAAGCGCCAACGATATAGACAACCATCCAGACGACGGTCATGCCGATGGCGCCCATACCGCCGACTGCGCCGCCGAAGAGGATGGCCGACACTGACAGAAGCAAAATCACCAGAATATCGTCAAATACCGCGGCCCCCAGCAATGCCAAGCCGACTGAACTGCGCAGGACGTTCAACTCCATGAGCGTCTGCGCGGAGATGCTAACGCTGGTGGCGGAGAGGGCCAGGCCGATGAAGACGGCTTCGGCTGTACCGGCACCGAAGAGAATGGCCAGTCCATAGCCCAAAGCCAGCGGAGTGACGACGCCGAGGGTGCCCGCGAGGGCGGAAACCTTGCCTGACTCCAGCAACTCATTCAAGTGCAATTCAAGCCCGGCCAGCATCATGAGCAGAATGACGCCCAATTCGGCCATCATTTTGATGATTTCGGCCAACCCCTCGCTGTCTGCGAAGATGGGCCAGTGCAGCATGTTCAGCACGGTGGGGCCAAGGATAATACCGGCAAGCAATTCGCCAAGGACGGACGGTTGGCCGAGACGGATGCTAACATAACCGCTCAGCTTTGCCGCCACGATGATGATTGCGACGGCCAACATGAAGTTGAGAAAATCGTGGGACATGTCCTTTTTGCCTATCTGTTGACAGCGAAAGGCATAGCGCGATGACGAATCTGTCCGAAAATTCTTTGTGGCGAACACTACGGCTGGAGAAGAATCGGAACTCACAACCGAATTTTCGGCTAGACTCTAAGCAGGGCCGACATCGGCTCAGTCATCTCGGCTCAGTCATCTCGTATCAGTCATCTAGTATGTCGCGCAAGTCGGTGCCGTCGGACTTCTCCAGGAAATATGACATCATGACCGTACCCAAGAAGCCGAGCACGGCCGTAACGATGGCCGCATCCAGCAACACTTGTTCGTCATTTCGCACTGCAAAGAGGGCCAGAATGCCGACAGCGTGAATCGCGATCAGGTCAAAGGCCACGATCCGATTGGGGGCGCTGGGACCCATGTACAGGCGCACAAAACAGATGACCAGCGATACGCATAACAACACAATGAGCACTTCCAGCCCGATGCTAAATGGCGAATTCATCATGATCATACCGCTCCCCGCGTTATCTGTAAAATCTTGCGTTCGAATCCATCCTTGATCTTCTTGACGAGTTCCTCTGGTTCTTTTACGTTAAGAGCGTGGACGAAAAGCACCTGCTGGCCGGTTGTCATATCTTTGCCGAGGTCCACGGTCATGGTGCCCGGCGTGAGGGTGATGATCGATGCCAGCGCAGCGATCTCGACGGGCTTACTCACATCCAGAGGAACGGCAATGATGCCTTGACGCATGTTCGGGTTGGGATGCAAGATGTAGCCGGCCACCACCAGGCTACTGACAAACACGTCCCACAGCACATAGAGCAGCAGCAGGGGAATACGGATCCCCCGTGCGCTGTAGTGGGGATCGACCAGCGACATGATGGCGAAGCCGATGAAGAAGCCGGTGAGAAAATCAACAATGCTGAGAGACTGCATCAAGATGGCCCACAGAAAGGCCAAAAAGACATTGATGACGAAGAAAAGTCGCATGGACATCTGGCAATCTCCCTCTATTCAACCAGCGTAATTTCCGGCGGCGGGACGTCGTCCAACGGCGCAACGGCTTGGATATAGCCAGTCCGATCCAGCGCCTGGTTCGCTGCCGTGGTCGCCATGCGAAGCATGGGCCCGTAGAAAATGCCGATGGCCAGGCTCAGTACAACCAGCGTCGCGGTGGGAATGAGAATGAGGCGTCGTCGCCGGGGATCCTGCAACGGCGGCGCCGTCGCCCGGGTGCCGGGGTGTTTGCCCCAGGAGGAATATTGCCAGATGCGTATCATACTCATGGTCGTGAGCAGGCTGACGAACACGCTTACGCCTGCGATCCAGAAATAGCGCGTGTCCAGCGTAACCTGGAGCAGACTTAGCTTGCCGCCGAAGCCGCTGGAGGGCGGGATGCCTGCCAGGGAGAAGGCGGCTACGAAGAAGATCGCGGCCAGCCACGGGTAGCGGGATGAGAGTCCACCGATGCTGTTCAGATTGCCGCTCCCCATTTCGAGTTCAACCGCGCCGCCACCCATCATGAGGGCAGTCTTAACCAGCATGTTGTGTACCATAAAGATGATGGCTGCCGCCAGGGCAAAACCTGCCCCAAATGTGCTGTCGGCCGTAGCCAGGGCCAAACCCATGATCATGTAGCCGACCTGACTAATGATGTGGAAGCTGAGCAGGCGGCGGATCGTCGGCTGGGCGAAGGCTCCCAAAACGCCCACCGTCATGGTCAAGCCGGCGATGACGAAGAGTCCAGTCCGCCAGGTAAAGAGCAGATCCGGGAAGAGAAGCGGAAAGAGGCGAAAGAGCGTGTAGACGCCGACCTTGGTCAGCAAGCCGCCGAAGAGCGCCGTCACAACCGGGTGGGGAGTGTGGTAGCTCGCCGGCAGCCAGAAGAAGAGGGGGAAAACCGCGGCTTTGCTGCCGAAGGAGACAAACACTAGACCCGCCAGGAGCCAGCGAATCGAATCGGGTGCGATATCGAGCCGCTGGGCCATCTGGGCGAAGTTGAGCGTGCCCAGCGATCCGTAGGCCACGCCCGCGGCCGTCAAAAGCAACAAAGAAGCCAGGAGATTCAAGATGACATAACGAATGCCGCCGTTGATCTGACTGGGGGTGCCGCCCAGGGTCATCAACACGAAGCTGGCCATGAGCAGGACTTCGATGAACACGTACAGATTGAACAGATCGCCCGCGAGAAAGGCGCCATTTACGCCCATGACCAGGAAGAGCAAGAGCGGGTAGAAGCCCAGCCGCTCCCGGTGAAAGTCCAGCGTGCTGATCGCATAGGGAAAGATGCACAGGGCCAGAACGGCGCTCACCACGAGCATGATGCCCGAGAGTGAGTCGGCGATGATCGTGATACCGTAGGGCGCGGGCCATGCTGCTTCCTGCAGAACGAGCCGTTCCCCTTGGAGCGTATGGGCCAGGATCAAGAGCGCGACCAGCAAATTGATGCCAAGGGCGATGCCGGTGAGCCATTGTTGGAGCGGCAGGCTGCGCCCCCGTCCCCAGCGCGAGACAGCCAGCATAATGGCTGCGGTCAGCAGTGGAACGGCAGTGGGCGCCGCCAGGAAATTGGGATCGAGATTCATCGCCTAGCTGCGCTCCCCGTCATCTGTGGTGTTGTTCTTTGCGCTTGCCTCATTCCCGTCCTCGCCGGCCTGTTCTTCGTCATCTTCCAACTCTGCCAGATAGTTGCCCGGATCACCCTGGAAGGGTAGCTGCACGTCGGGCCGGTCGTAGACCTCGTCTAGCTCGTGCTGGAGCAGGTCGTAATCTTCGTCTGCACTGCTCTGCAAACGCGTCCGAATCTGTTGGGGCGAGGCGAAGGGATCGACGGCGCTGAGATACGGCGCCAGTTCACCCGGCACTACGTCTAGACCGGTCAGCGCGTCACGCCGGGCAACCAGCACTACGATGAAGGCCGTAATGCCGAAACTGATGACGATCGCGGTCAGAATAAGGGCCTGGGGCAGCGGATCGGCCATTTGGGCCAACTGCGCGACATAATTGCCTTCCTCATCGAAGACGGGCGGATTGCCCCGGGTCAGCAAACCGGAGCCAAAGAGCAGCAGATTGACGCCGTGGCTGAAGAGCGCCAGGCCGAGGATGAGCTGAATTTGGCCCCGTCGCAAGATCATATAGGTGCCGGTTGCCAGCAGGCTGCCCACCATCAAGGCCAGCAGCACTGAAGTCAGGGGTATCGCAATTGTCACGCCATTCCTCCGTCCTGCTTTTCAACGTCCGTTTCGCTGGCCTCAAAGAATTCCGGAGCGGCCTCGCTCAATCCCAGGAGGTAGGATACGCTGAAGCCCAAAACGGTGCAGAAGACGCCGATATCAAAGATCAGGGGCGTACTGAGCTTAATGCTCAGATTGCCGATATGGAACTCAGGACCCCAGACGGCTTCAAAGAAATCGCCGAACCAGAGGCCGAAGATCGCGCTGCCAATGGCGAGCAGCAGGCCGATGCCGATCCCGGGTTGCAGGAAACGACCGATTTCGGCCCGCACGACTGCGCTGCCCCGGGACATAATCTGAAGCTGGAAAGCCGTGGCGGCCATCAGGGACGCGATAAAGCCGCCGCCGGGCAGGTTGTGTCCCCGAACCAAGAAGTAGATGGCCAGCAACAGTAACACGGGCGTAAGCACTCGATCGAGCAGGCGCAAATAGAGTTCGGTCATGCGCTTTTTCCCTCCTGGCTCCTGACGCCGGACGCCTGGTCTACAGCCCCTCTTTCCTGCAGCTCCGGATGGCGGGCAAGGAAGCGCTCGCGCAGGCTCTGCAGCCGGGGCGCCCGCAGCAGCGCGTATCCGCCCATTGCCGCAATGGCCAGCACTGTGATTTCGCCCAGGGTGTCATAACCACGGAAATCGACCAGGATGACGTTGACGACGTTTGTGCCCTTACCTTCTGGAATCGAATAGAGCAAGAAGTAGTTACTGATCGGCTCACCAACCTGCATGCCGCCGCTAAACAACACGAGGAAAAAGCCAAAAAAACCCATGGCGCCGGCCACAATCAAATTGCGTACCTTGCGCCCGGTTGGTACGGCCGGCAGTTGGGACGGTTTGACCCGGAAAAAGACTAGCACCAGCAGCACGACCGTCAGCACCTCGATCAGGAGTTGGGTGAGGGCCAGGTCCGGCGCGCTGAAGAAGATGAAGAAGAGGGTGACGGTCACGCCGACGACGCCGAGGCTGATGATGGCGCCGAGCCGCGACTGCACGCGTACCGTCACCGCAGCGGCCACGATCAGCAACAGCGCAATGATGGTCTCAGGCGACAGCGGCCGATCGGCCCAGTCGATCATGACGCTGGTTCCGGCCTGAATTTGGAAAGCCGCCATAATCAGAACCAACACGGCGGCCCCGAATGTAATACTGGCCTGGGCTGACATGGTGGCGCCTTGAACATGGCGCGTAACCCAGTTCGCCAGACCGTAGGTCGCATCATTGATGCGATTGAAGACCACCACGCCGCTGAGCCAGGCAGGTATGCTCCGCAGTAGGCGACGCAGCGGATCGCGCAGGAGGAATATGACGATGCCGACCCCAATCGCAACCAGGCTGATGATTAGGACCGGCGTGATGCCGTACCAGAGGGCAACCTTAATATCCAACGGTTCCCCGGCAATCGAGGAAACCGGAGCGGCAAAGAGCAGTTTGCTCAGAGGTGTCAGAAAGAATGGGATGATCGTGCCGATGAGTACCAGGATCAGGGGCGCAGCGACGAAGCTAAAGGAGGGCTTGTGATGGATGGTCGCCACCGATCCGGGCGCACGGTTGCGGATAAATGCTTCCCACAGCAGGGTAAAGGCAATGGCGACAAAAAACGCACCCGTAAGGGCGGAGGCGCCAAGGCCCACGGCGCCGAGCGTCTGCTGCACGTGCTCGCCATAATGGAACCAGCTGTCGAGCAGCGTCTCCTTGGCGAGAAAGCCCAAGGTCGGCGGAATGCCGGCCATGGAAAGACCGGCCAGCGCAGCCGTAGCCGTCACCCAAGGCATGCCGCGCCACAGCCCTGCTAGGTGACGTAGATCGCGCGTCCCGGTCGCGTGATCGACCATGCCGGCCACCAGGAAGAGAGGCCCTTTGTAGAGCGCATGGGCGAGGACGCCGACTACCACGGCCTTGTAGGCAATTTCACTGTCGAAGGCCAGCAGCATCACCAGGATGCCGAGCTGGCTAACCGTGGCATAGGCCAGCACCGCCTTGAGGTCGTAATAGCGCAACGCGGTGATTGCGC
>CAYZLP010000280.1:1593-6623 GCA_964478635.1 uncultured Caldilineaceae bacterium | reverse complement strand
TCAATCCAGCCATCGTCGCGTTCATAGCCCAAGCGGATGAGCGTCGAACCAAAGTGCGCACCGAAGTAGCGCCGGTGGGCCGGCTTGAAGTATCGACGCCACTGGGCCGGTTTCCCGGATCGAACATGGGGTGAGCTCAAGGGTGCGGCCGAAAAGAGGCTCTGGCGATAGGCAACCTGTAGCAAGACGGGCATCAACGCGTCGGGGAAATGCAGATAGCGGAAGATGCGCCGGAAGTGAACGAGCGTAGCGTCGGCAATCAGGGTCTCGTATGTCATCTCCAAGAAGCGCGGGTTGGCATAGCCCCAGGCATCCATTTCAGCGATCGTGTAACGGCTACAGTTCTCCATTTCGAAGAAGAGCTGATCATCCAGCGAGGGATAGGCGTTGATTTTCTCCTGGTAACTCAGACCGCCAAATTCCCTGCGTTTTTCGCGCAACCAGGACTCACCGGCTGTCCGATGGTAGAAGCAGGCCGAAATGACGACGTCTCTCGGGTCGCGGATTAGATGCAGACCGCGGTAATCCCGGGTCAGGGTCTGTAAGTCGAAGGCGCTGTGGTCGTGCAGAAAGAGACCCGCCTCCAGAGGCAACTGAGACGAAGGACCGACATGCATCTTCATCTGCAGAATCTTGGCCAGCGCGGAGAAGATGTTGGCCATCCAGACTGACCCAGTCTTGTGATGGGTGCCGACAAGGATCAGCGGCCGTGATCCCCCGGCGGCCGTGAGATCGTCGCCGGGCGTCACTGCACCACTCCTACGGTTGGCCGACGACTGGCAGCACGGTCCAGTTCCTCCAGCCACTTCCGGGCGTAGGGTTCATGCTCCGTCGCGAGCATCCGTTCAATTTGGGGTCGATGACGGGCAATGAGCAATTGCTCCAGTTCCGCCGGCATGGGCAGCGGCTCGCCGACGTTGCTGCGCCGCCACACCACGTCCCAGTCGATTTTGGCGACGTCCAACCCCAGAAAATCGCAGATCTGCCCCACAAACGAAGCTGAATCCGCTGCGAGATCGTCATAATATCCCACAAAAACGTTGGCGAAGTGTTGCTGCCAACGCTGGATCACCACATCGTAGTCCACCAACTGGAGCACTTTATTGCGCAGAATTCTATGGTAGATCGCATGAGCCTCGGGCGTGGCATAGTCCGCGGGCACTGCTTGTCCGTGCTTTTCGAGGTTGCGCATCATTTTTAGGTAAGACCACTCTCGTTCAAGCGGGTTTCGCAATAAAACGATTATCCGCGTGTCCGGGAAGTGACGGGCAAACGCAGCAATATTTGATTCGTCAGTGAAATAATAGTGAGGTGAAATATCGCCGGTCATGAGCAAACCTGCGGGCTCAAAGAGGGCCGCATACCATGTTGCGGTCCTAGGCTGAAAGAGATAGCGCCAGTACCAGTGGAGCAATTTTGCCGAATCACGATGCCCCCGCAATGCGTTGGCGATGAAGCGACCCATGTCTCTGCGCATGTGTTGATACCGGCCTGTCGTGCTGAACAGCAGTCGGCCGACTGTATCCGGCGCCTGATCCCAGAGGAAGTTCAGCTCCTTGACCGGGGGCAGCCATACGTCCGGGTGATGTGCGAGTACGGTATAGAGCCACGTCGTGCCTGTTTTGGGCGGGCCAATGCAGACAAAAGTTGGGCCGCGCTGGGACGGAGATGCGGTTTGGAAATCAGGCCGGTGAGGGAGTTGGCGATTAAGCGATCTCGGGCGTCGCCGTTTGCCGCTTCGCCCGTGGGCTGCAAACCGTAGATTGGGTCTGCGCCAACGGCTGCGCAAATAAGGTGCTGCGCCACGCCAGTGCTGCACAGGCGAAGCACCGACATGCGCGCGCTGGTAGTCCGCGTAGAGCTGCACGATCCGCTGGGAAAGACCATTTGGCCCTGTCTCACCGAACCGTTCCAATCGCTGCCAAGTTCGAAGGGGCTGGCGCGCCAGGGCGGTCATGGCGTCCTGCGGGATTAAATTGGGTGCCAATATCCGACCGTTCTCCAGCGTCTCGCGTAGCGGGAGCTGATAGTGGAGCTGGGCGCCGGCCGCGAGAAGCCGATCCCATTCCACCCTACGCTCCGCAGCCACGATGAGCGTGTCCAATGTCCGCTGGAGCAGGCTCCGACCCTCCCGTGGCCAGGCCAGGTCCACGATCTGATGGTGGGGCGCCGGTGCGTAGAGCGTCGTGCCGGCCACGTGAACCGGCATCGCTTCATCCGCAAACGCAGGCGCGCGCGTGTGGGGCCGCAACTGCCAGAGGATCCGCAAATCCAGTCGGTGTTGAGGTTGGCGGAACGCAAGCGCATGATGATAGGTCAGAATGTGATCCACGTTCGTCGGATAGAGTGTGCGGCTGGCCTGCCAGCCCCCAGCCGTAAGCGCGCGCCAAATGGCCTGGACGCAGTGAGGCGGTACCAGCAACTCGAAGGAATCGAGTTCAAAAGTACCGAGTCCCTGTTCGATCCCCAAAAGCGCCCCTGCCCGACCGAGCAGAACCGGGCGATCCGCCTCTTGTGCGATCAGGGCCAGGGCGGCGGCGTAGGCCTGGCAGCGCGTCAAATTTGCCGTCAAAGTCCGTCGATATATGCCCTTGAGACGCGCTTCGTCCTGATAGCGCGCGCCGGAGAGGTTTCGATAAATCCGCGGCATGAGGCCGTAGGCGAACCCGTCGGCGTTGTCGAGTTCAACCGCTTCGTTCCAGGCAAGCCACGCTTGCAGGGCCTCCGACCTGGGGGCGAAGGCGGCGGCAATCAATCCTTGCTGGTGCGCGGTGAGCTGAATCGTCATGGCCGGCCCTGTCCCATCCGCCGCTCCCGATCGAGCTTCGCTTTCAGAAGCGCAGGGTATTCCTGCTGAAAGCGCTGCATCCGTATCCCCAGATTGTTGCCGTGAATCCGACGCTGCGCGAGCGTTTCGGGCAACATGACAATCTGCATATCCTGCTGGTAGGCGCGGATCAAGAAGTCGACCGCCTCCGCGATTCTCCAGTCAGGCGAGAAACCGTTTAGGGCGTGGAAAGTCTTCTTGCTCATGAGCATTGTGGTTGGAATGAAACCCGGCTGCGGAACCGCAGGCACTGCATAGCGGCCGCGCAGTTCGCCTTCGTGTTCCGGCGTCAGGAACTGTTGCACGTGAGTCATGACGATGGCGGCGTCTGGATCACGCGCCAGGGCGCCAAGCTGGCGCTCCAGCTTATGGGGCAGCCACAGATCGTCGGCGTCGAGAAAGGCGATAACGTCAGAGCGCGCGGCGGCAACCGCACGGTTACGATTTGCGGCCTGACCCACGTTGACGGCGTTTTGGATCACGCGCACCCCGGGATAGCCGCGGGCTACGGCACAGGTCGCATCGGTGGACGCATCATCCATGACCAGGATTTCGTCGGGCGGGCGGGTCTGGGTCAGACAGCTTTCGATGGCCGCGCCGAGCCAGCGCTGACAGTTGTAGGCCGGTATCACGGCCGTTATGGTTGGATTCACGGTGCAGTTGCTCCATTACCGTGCAGCATCTGCTGCTCGAACAGGCGAAAAAGGGCGGCATAATGGCCGTCATGGCGAAGCAGTTCGTCGTGGCTTCCCTGTTCCACGATCCGTCCCTTGTCCAAAACGATGACGCGGTCGGCCATCCGTACCGTGGAGAAACGATGGGAAATCAGGATGGCCGTGCGGCCCGCCGCGAGCTGGCGGAAGTGTTGATAAAGGCGATACTCGGCATGCATATCCAGGTTCGCGGTCGGTTCATCCAGGATGACGATACGCGTGTCCCGGGCCAGCGCCCGGGTGATGGCAATGCGCTGCCACTGCCCGCCGGACAGGGTCGTTTCGCCGAAGAGTCTGCCCAGTTTGGTCTGGTAGCCGTGGGGCATGGCCTCGATCACCTCGTCCACGCCGGTGAAGCGGGCAACCGCCTGCACTTTGTCGGGCTCCTGCTGCAGCCTCTCCCAATCCCCATAGGCGATGTTCTCAAAGGCGGTCGCCTCGTAGCGGCTGAAGTTCTGGGCGACATAGGCGATTTGACGATGCAGCGAGTCGGGATCTACGCACTGGACGTTGACGCCGTCAATACAGATGGCGCCCGCATCGACGTCGTAAAGCCGGGCGATCAGCTTGGCCAGCGTCGTCTTGCCGGAACCATTGCGGCCCACCAGAGCGATCGTTTCGCCGGGTCGAATGTGAAACGTGACATGCTGGAGGGTGGGTCTCTCCGCCCCTGGATAGGTGAAGGTAACGTCGTCCACCGTCACCTCTCCGCAAATCGCGGTCGGAAGCGCGCGATCCGCCGCCGGCTGCCTGGGCTGGATGGCAAGGAATTCCATCATAACGCCGGTGAAGATGAGCTGCTGGCGCATGGAGCCGATCAGGTTGATGGTCCGCTCAATGATCGAGCGCAGCTGTGTTGCGGCCGCGCCGAAGATGGCAATGTCACCGATGGTGAGTCCCCGGTTGACGACGCTCAGCGTTGCCCGGCTGAAGGCAACATAGACAACGAGCAATGAAGCAAGCACGAAGAGGGACGTGCCTACCAAATCAAGGCGATAAAAGCGGATATTGCGCGTGCGGAACTCCTCCAAAATTGCGCCGTACTGCTGGAGAAAGACCGAACTCAGATTGAACATGCGCGTTTCCGCCGCCTGGTCGGGGTTGATTAACTGGCCGGAATAGTAGCCGGTCCACCGGCGCTTTTGCGCCCGGGCCAGTTCCTCTTCCGTACGGCGGCGGGCAAAGTACGTACGAAAGAAAAAATAGGGAACAGAGACGGCAAGAATCAGCGGCAGGATGAGCGGTTCGATATAGATGAGGACGGCCGTGAGCGACAGCGCCTGAATGACGCCCATGGCGATGCTCAGTACCAGGGTCAAGAAGTAGACGCCGTGGTCGCTCGGATTGTGTCTGGCCTTGGTGATCAAATCCTGGTATTCCGGATCCTCGAAGTTGGCGTAGTCCAACGCTGCGGCATGGGCCAGGATCCGTTGGGAAAGTAGAACATTTACTTCGTCCTGAAAGCGCTGACGGAAGTATTGCTCCACATT
>CAYZLP010000280.1:0-1493 GCA_964478635.1 uncultured Caldilineaceae bacterium | reverse complement strand
AGCGCGGCGGCCCTGCGCTCCAGAAGCGTCGCTCGTAGGCGCGTCATTCGCTCAGGCCCTCACGGTGAGCAGCGCTCATATCCGTCCAACCCACATATTCGGCGAGACTGGCCATGTTGCCGCCATGGGTATGTTGCCCCTCGCGGGTACGGCGCAGATGACGCTGAAACAGGCGGGGTAGGCCTTGGCCGGGAATCTCTTGGAACTCATGGGTCATGTTCGTACGGTGAATGCGATAATGGAGCGCCACCTCGGGCGCCAGGCGCTTCACCACGCCTGCTTCCCAGGCCCGGAACCACCAGTCGGTGTCTTCATTGAAACGCATGGTTTCGTCAAACAATCCAACCCGGGAAAACAGCTCCCGCCGGTAGGTGGCGCTGCCGAGATTGACAAAGACATAGGGCCTGACCAGCCGAATCTCGCGCGCTTCACCGTTCGCCCGCTGCACGAGTCGTCGCTTACAGATGCGGCCCTGAACGATATCAACCTCCGGGTTTGTTTCGAGGAGCGCAACATGTTGCGCCAAGCGACCCTCCGGCCAGCGGTCGTCTACATCCAGGAAGGAAACGTAATAGCCCGTCGCCTGAGAGAGAGCAGCATTGCGCGCCGCAGCCGGTCCTTTGTTGGGCTGTTCCAAGGTATGAATGGCATGGGGCGTACCACGTAGGATCTCCGCCGTTCGGTCTGTCGAGCCGTCGTTGACGATCAGCAGCTCAATCGGCGCGTAGCCGTTGGCAAAGACGTTCTCGATCGCCTCTTCCAGAAATGGGGCGCCATTGTGCACCGGCATGATGACGGAAACCAAGGGATTTTTCATGGCAGCAAGGCTTTCTCCATCATGGGTGAAATCAGCTTCATGTATTCGTCTACCATCCGTTCCTCCGTAAAGAGTTGTCTTGCCCGTGTCGCGCAACGGCGGCCCAAAATCTCGCGCGTCTCGGGGGCAGCAAGCAAATGGTCCAGATGATGGGTCAGGGCCGCGATCATGGCGCCCGGATCCCGTCCCGGATCGGGCAGCAGGATTCCGCAATCGCCCAGCGCTTCGGGGGTGCCGCTTACGGCCGTGGCCAGAACGGGAACGCCCCTGGCCATGGCTTCCAGCACGACCAGCGGCATGCCTTCAAAGACTGAGGGCAGCACAAAGAGATCGGCCGCATCAAGGAGCGCAGTAACATCCGAGCGCTTGCCCGCCAGCCGAATGCGGTGGGCCAACCCCTTCCATTCGACGCTCATGCGACACTGGAGCGACCCCAAACCGATGCCTGCCCATACAAAGAGCGCCGGCCGGTCTGGATTCTGCGCGTCGAAATGTTTGACCGCCTGCAGCCAATAGTCATAGCCCTTGGATTGATCCAGACGCCCGATGGTAAGGCAGAGCGGCGTTTCGGGCGGCACCGCTAATTCATTACGCACCCGCGCCCTGGCTCTTTCGTCACGCGGTGCAAAGAACTGGGCGGGGCGTCCATTGTAGATCACCACGCCCTTCCCCTCCG
>CAYZLP010000279.1:0-6645 GCA_964478635.1 uncultured Caldilineaceae bacterium | reverse complement strand
GCCGCCCTGATCGAGCGCCTGCTGATCTTTGCGCTGCCGCTGGCCGTACTGCTTTTCCCGCTGATGCGCGGGGCGCCCATAGCCTACCGTTTCGCCAACCAGTACCGCGTCTACCGCTGGTACACCCGAGTGCGCCAAGCAGATCGTCGCCTCGAGAGCTTTGATCTGGACCAAATTGAGGAGGAGATCGAATATCTGAGCGAACTGGATCGGCGGCTGGCGGACACAGTGCGGGTTCCAGTCTTCTACCAACGAGATTTCTATGATTTGCGCATGCATATTCGCCTGGTGCTGGACCGGCTGCTCTTGCGGCGTGAGCACATCCAGAGTGGCAGCCAGCCCCGCGAAGTGAGTGAGGCGGCCAAGCGTCGCCTTGATGCAGATGCCGCTGCGATGGCTTCCCAAGAGGAGGATACCACAGCGGACAATTTTGAAAGAGACGGCTACGGAGTATGAGCAAAGGAAAAATGATGAACGAAAACCAGACTTTTGCCGTGTACCTGACCAGTATCCAGGCACAGCCTGAGGCCATCGCCTCTGCGTGCGTCACCTATGTTGAAGAGAAAGCCGATCGATTATCAAGTAGCGCCATGTACAGCGACCTGCTCCGCAACGCCAAGGACGCTGATGCCGTCGATCGCATGCTCTACCAATTACAGGGCGATCCGGCCTATGCCGAACAGGCCGCCCTCATCGTACTCGCCGCGGGCTGGAACCAGCCAGAGGACAGGGAGTTCATTCGCACTCTGATACCGGGCACGCCAGGTAGCGGAGCGGGCAAGGATCCGAACGAGCGCGCTATCGCTGTGCTGTACGGCATGTACCTCCTGGCCCGCGACAACGTAGCGCTGCACGAAGTCACCTATCGCCATGCGGACGGAACGTTGGAAAGCGTTGCCGTTGGACCCGAAATTACACCGGCGCGCCTCTTCGATGATGTCCGCGATCTATATGGGGTCGGTTGACTCCGGATGGCTCAACTTGCTGGTCGGCACCGCAGCCGTAGCGCTGCAAAGGGGAAGGAGAATTCGCGAACATGAAACTCATTTTACGTGGTGGCCTCTGGTTTGGGCTCTATCTATTTCTCGTACTGCTGCCACTCATAACAGCGGCGCTCTTTCGTCCGGCGCGCATCTCACCATCCATTCAGGCTGAAATTGCCGTCGCGGCCGGCTTCATCGGCTTCACGTTGATGGCGCTGGAATTTGCGTTGATTTCGCGCACAAAGTCCGCCGCCGCAGCCTTTGGCGAGGACTCGCTCCAACTGTTCCACAATCTCATGGGCACGATGGCATTGATCTTCATCTTGGCGCATCCGCTGCTGCTGGTCATTGACGACTATCCGGCCAACTGTTGGCTCAATCCGTTCTCGGGCTGCGCCAATCGCGCCACCGTCACCGCAGCGCTAGCGCTCTATGCCGTGTTGCTGCTCGTGATCACCTCCGTGTGGCGCAAGAAGCTGCGCATTAAGTACGAGGTGTGGCAGGCCGCCCATGGTCTACTGGCGCTGACGGCAGTACTGGGCGCATTGGTCCACATCTTCATGATCGGGCGCTACACCTCCATGCCGCAGATGCAGGTCATGTGGGCAATTTACGCCATGGTGCTGATCTATCTGATCGGCTGGATCAAACTGATCAGACCCATTCTCCACTGGCGGCGTCAGTGGGAAGTGGTGGAGAACCGGGTGGAACGGGGCGACGCGCGCACGCTGGTGCTGCAGCCCGTGGGGCACGCCGGCTTCGACTTCGAGCCAGGGCAGTTTTCCTGGATCAAGATGGGTCGGACGCCCTTCACCGTGGGCGGGCATCCCATCTCCATGTCGTCGCCCGGCGACGTCGAGCCCGGCGGGACGGTGGCCTTCACCATCAAGAACCTGGGCGACTGGTCCGGCACCCGTGTGCCTGCCGCCAAACCCGGTGACAAGGTCTGGCTGGACGGGCCGCACGGCGTCTTCACCAGCGATCGGGAACAGGGCATGGGCTATGTGCTGATTGGTGGCGGTGTAGGCGTTACTCCGCTCTACTCCATGTGCCAGACCATGGCCGCGCGTGAGGATGTGCGCCCGGTTTACCTTTTCTATGGCGCGAAAAGCTGGGACGAGATCACCTTTCGTGAGGAATTGGAGCAACTTCAGCAGCAGATGAATCTGAAGGTGATCTACGTACTGGAAAATGCGCCAGAGGACTGGCAGGGCGAGACGGGCTTCATTTCCCAAGATATCCTGCAACGCCATCTGCCCAAGCAATATCGACGCTTCGTCTACTTGATCTGCGGTCCCGATCCGCTCATGGACGCAATGGAAAAGGCGTTGCCGGCGCTGGGCGTGCCTAACGATCAGATCCAGACTGAGCGCTTTAGCATGGTCTAGCAAATCCTGGCGGAAATGGACCCATGGTTGCTTCCAGAGGTACAAGTACTGGATTTCCGCCGTGGTATTTGCGGCGTACTGAACTAGGAGGGAACAATGCATCACTTGCTCGTCAAACAATTTGCGTCCGGCCTGACAGTTTTGTTGTTCGCAGCCGTCGCAATCTTCGTGCTGCTCGTCACTTGACCAGCTTGATATAGAGGAGAACATACTATGCGCTATCCCAGGCTGTGTTGCGTGATCTCGATTCGTGGTGTGTTGACGTCGCTTGTGCTGCTGTTCGTGGTTGCCACACTGAGCGCATGCACATTGACTCAGTTGACCGAAGAAGAGGCGGATGCGATCTGGCGCGAGAGCGCCCACGCCGACCAGACCGCTGCATCATTCACCCACTGGAACGGTGACGATCCGGCCGAGATTCCGGTTGCCTGCGCCAAATGTCACAGCACGCCGGGCTATCTGGACTACTACGGCGCGGACGGATCAGCCGTTGGGGTCGTGGATCATCCTGCACCCATCGGGACGACCATCGAATGCGCCGCGTGCCACAATGAAGTCACCCAGCTCAACGACGCCGTCACATTGCCGTCAGGGCAGGATCTGACTGAGTTGGGCGGTAACGCTAACTGCTATGCCTGTCATCAAGGACGGACGTACGGAGGCGATGTTGAAACGGCAATCAGCGGGCTGGAGTTGGACCGTATCGACCAGAACCTACGCTTCATCAATATCCATGCAAGTGCGGCCGGAGCCGTCCTGCAAGGAACGAACGGCGACGCCGGATATGAGTACAGCGGTCGGTCATACGTCGGTCGCTTTGAGCACGTGGCCGGCTTTGATGACTGCACCTCCTGCCATGATCCGCATAGTCTGCGCATGACGCCGCTTAGCTGTGGCGCATGCCATGCGGACGTGCGCTCGACGGCGCATCTGCAACGTGTTCGGACTAGCAATATCGACTTCGACGGCGACGGCAAAGCGACCGAGGGCATTGCCACGGAGATCGAGACCCTGCACGAGAAGCTGATGGCTGCTATGCAGGGCTATGTGACCACCAAAGGCAACATAGGCGATCTCGTCTACACGGACGAGTATCCCTATTTTGTGAACGGACGGGGAGAAGCCTTTGCCAGTTGGACGCCGCGTCTGCTCCGTGCGGCCTACAACTACCAGTTAGTCGCCAAAGATCGGGGAAGCTTCGCCCACAATCCAGACTATGTGATCCAACTGCTCTACGACAGCATTGAAGATTTGGGCGGCTCAACGGCAGGCATGAACCGTCCCACTGCGCCGTAGCCGCGCATTAACTTGCCTTCGTCCGGGCGAGCTTTCCGGAATAGTCGCGCGGACGGTCGACTAAAGAGATGCTTGCCGACCCTTCCGGGGTGTTGATGGGCTTGGCGAGAACCCATTGAAATTGGAGAACAAGACATGTCAACAATTGCAGTCACAGGGTCCCAAGCCGGCATGGGCCTCGCCATTCGGCATCGTTTGGAGGAGACGGGCCATCGGGTCATCGGGGTTGATCTTCCGGGCCACGGCGCAGAGGTGGAAGGGGACTTGTCCAGCGGGGAAGGACGGCAGGCAGCCGTGGCCGCCATTATCGCCGCAGCGGACGGTGCGCTTGACGGTCTGGTCTGTAATGCCGGCGTCGATATCGAGAATGTGGAACTGGTCTTCGGCGTCAATTTTTGGGGCGTAGTGGATCTGTTGACAGGGCTGCAGCCTGTACTTGCCCGCACCGGCACAGGTGCGGCGGTGGTCAACGTCTCCAATTCCATCCACATCACGCCGAACATTCCGCTGGAGCCAGTTGAGGCGCTGGCCGAAGGCAATACGACGCTTGCCCAGGAATTGCTGCAAACGCGGCCGCAGTTGGCTTACCAGGTGAGCAAATTTGCCGTGGCGCGCTGGTTGCGCCGCCAGGCTGCAACAGATATGTGGGCCGGCAGCGGTATCACACTAAACGGCATCTGTCCCGGCGCAGTCATGACCGATCTGCTGAAGAAGGATCTGAAAGACCCGCGCAAACGGGATGCGATCCTCGGGCTGCCCCGTCCCATCGGCGAGTTTGCCACGCCGGAGGCAGTGGGCGACCTGGTGGAATTTCTGCTCAGCCCGCGTGCCCGCTTCGTAGTGGGCCAACTCATCATGATCGACGGCGGACAGGAAGCCTATTTCCGGCGCGATGAACTGCCGCTGGCGTGGCGTCGCTGAACCCGCCCACGAAATGGGCATGAACGGCAACAGGAGCCACACAACGGTTCCTGTTGCGGCACAAGCGACGGATCGCCGTCGTTGATTTCAAGCGGAGCCGCATTGGTAAATCCCGGCGGAAAAGGACCCACTGATCCTGCCAGTGGTACAGATGCCGAATTTCCAACGCAGTATTTACGATACTCTGTACCAGTCGCAAAGGGGAATGCGCAGACACATGCAGTCAACCATCACACCGCAAGCCGATATTGTTTCACCACCATCAGACGAGACGACTCTTCGCCGGTACTCGATTTCACAGATGGCCGAACAGACAGCGCTGCGTTATGCCACATCGGCCGCCCTGCTGTTGGGGATCATTGTCGTGGGGGCGAATCTTCAGCGCAACCCAGTGCCAATGTTCGAAGACTGGCGTGGGTTCGGCAGCCTCTTCTTTTTCTGGAATGTGCCGGTCACATTTGTGGTGGCGGCCATCACATATCGCGCTGGCATCAAAGCGTGGAATACGCAGGCGCCCGCCACACATCAACGGAGTTGGGGCGCGAGCATCATCCCCGTTGCACTGGCCTACACATTGGTTGTCACTGCAATGACGGTGATTGGCCTGCAATTTGCCGAAGGCGCATTTCGTAGCCTGGCCCTTGCCCGGCTAACGGCAGGCGTCCTCGTCGGCCTCGTCGGCGGGGCGCTGATCTTTTGGCTGGTACGTCAGGTCATGCAGATGTCCACGAGCAAGCTGCTCACCGCAACAGTGTTGATCATCGGCGGCGGCGTCTATTTGACGGCAGCGACCATCGACAATCCACTCTGGTGGCAAGTCTCGTTCAGCTACCTGGGCACCATGAAATCCAGTTCGCGCGCCATCTTCAACCTGACGCTGATCTTCGGCGGCGTCTTGTTTCTCGTCTGGTTGCCCTATTTCATGACCGATCTCGAAGTGCTGATTGCACAGGGTCAAGCGCCGGAGCGAAGCAGGCGTTGGCTGAAGCTCGCGCTGCTGGCGTTGGGCGCCGGGATTGCATTGGTGGGCTTCTTTAAGTCCGGCCTGACGCCCTTTTCATCACTTATGCACAACATCGCCGCATATTCACTTGCAGGCATTTTTGCTGCCTTGATGCTCTTTGTGCATCGCTTGGTTCCATCCATCTCCCGTGAGGTACGCGTGACCTCGTGGGTACTGGTGGGTACGCTTGTGGGCACGCTGGGTTTGGCGGCCGTCGGCTACTTCAACACGGTCGGTCTGGAGGTGATCGCCTTTGCGTTAGGCATCACGTGGCTCCAGATGTTTACCAATGCTGTGCACAGTGAGGCGCTGCATCTTGCGCCGGATGCATACCCAGGGTGAGGAAGACACGCTTTTAGCACGGGTCGTTGGCTTGCTGTTGAGGCCTGCTGACATCCGATTCGGTCGATAGAAAAAGAGAAAGGTCACGCGGTTTTATGCTCACTCAAATTGTCCGTACACCACGCTATCTTGTGTTATTGTCGCTCATTGCTCTTGCCATTGTGTCGACAGCGTTTTTTGTCAATCGCAGAAGACAGGAAGGAGTAAGTTCTTGATGCTGATTCGAGTCGTTCGCACATCGCGGTACCTGGTGTTGCTACCCATCATTGGTCTGGCCATCGCGTCGGCCGTGTTTGGATTCTCCCGCAGAAAGCGAACCAGGTCCCATTTGATGAACGAGTTCACCTTGGTCTTGACCAGATCCAAGAGTGGCGGGTCCATGTCGTTCATAAGTCTTGTGGTGAAATCCTCTCCGCTGAAGACCAATGTTGCACCTCCCTTTGCGGTTTCAGGGCTTCCTGTCCCCGATGACTGGTCAGCCTACCGGAGAATGTGCCAGTGGATGACCTTGTGCATGGTATCGCTCTCACCAAGGGCGGTCGAAGCTGCCGTGTGTGCGCCCTTATTGTAACATCAACAGGCAAAAAGATCAAGCGCCAAGCCAGACCTGAGCAGCGGCCCAGCCGCGGAACCCCGGTTCACCTGGCTACGCCGGGCTCAAGACCTCCGGTGGCTGGCGGAACAGGATGCGGATGCTGGTCCTCCGGATGTT
>CAYZLP010000278.1:0-6648 GCA_964478635.1 uncultured Caldilineaceae bacterium | reverse complement strand
TGAACTTCGTACATTCCTCCAGCGCGAAAACCGGCGGGAATGTACGAAGTTCAAGCGACGTCTCTACTAGCCTCTTGACTGGGCCAGCTCGCGCAGATTGTCGCGTATCATGAAGAGAACGATGCCGATCAGGCCAAGAATCAAAATCCAGCGCCAGAATTCGACAAAGAGGATGACGGCGGCAATCAGGGCCAGAACGACGACTGTGGTCAACAGGAAGTTGCCAATGCGGCCCCGGGTCAATGATTCGATGGCGCCGAAGGCGATGCCGACCAGTACGGCCCAGAAGATCCAATTATCGGGACGGAAGATGATGAGACTGAAAAAGGCCAGCAGGGCCAGCGCACCGCTAATGGCGGCCCAGATCTCGACGGCCCGGCTCTGCGCAGGCAGGGGTGGTTCCGGGTGATGGACGTGATGCAAGTGAGCCTCGGGCGGTCCCCAATTGCCGGTTTGGGCCCGCTCCTGATAGGCGCTCAGGGCTTTGTGGGTCTCGATGGCCTCCACTTGTCTGGCCTGGAGATCCTGCAATCCTGCCTGGGCTTCTTGCAGCGTTTCGTACTTCTGTTCATAAAGCGCACTGTGGTACTCGGTCGCCTGCAGGGCCTCCACGTCTAGGGCGAGGTTCCGCACGGCTTCTCTGCGCACGTCAATCTCGGCCTCAAGGGCGGCATACTCAGCGTCCAACTCGGTCAGGCGCGCGGCAACGTGGCTTAGGGTGGCCTTGGGCGGAAAGATCTTGTCCAATCCCGCCCAGCCCAGCGGATCGTACCAGGCCTGCCGCACCGAACCGTCCCGGTTGTACTTGGGCCCTGCCGGCGCTCGTTCACCGCCGAAGGGATCCTGGGTGTCGAGACCCCACAGGCCCCGATAGCGATCCACCCAACCGTCGGCATTGGAGATCAGGATCGGCGTCCATTCCTCATCGTGGCCGGGTCCGATGGACTTGCCATCACCCCGAGCATAGTCGATAAAGGGTATGCTGATCAGATTGCCGACTTCCTCCTCGATCTCGGCATCGCTCTTGCCGCCCTGGCCCAAGTTATCGGCCCAGAACTTGCGTAGCCAGATCGCGCTATTTTTCAGCGGGACCAGGATGCTGGGCGTGGCGCCCATGATGTACTCGCCCTGCTCAAAATAGCTGGCGTGGGAGCCCGCCCCTGCAAAAATAACCGGATGATCGCCTTCACGGACAAAGACGGGATCATCCCAGCGCCTGCGCAGATCATCCCCGGAAAAGTCGTGGGAGGCAAAGGCGGCCCAGCGCGGCTCAGGCTCTTCGCCCTCATCAGCCAGATAGACAAATATCTGCTCCCAATCGGACTCATGATCGTTGACGCCGTAGAAGTTGGAGCGCCAGTTATTCATGGTGAAAAAGAAGAGGTAGTGCAGAATGATCCAGCCGCCCTCACGCAGGACGCGGCCGTAGTAGACTCTACGCCCGTCCTTTTCCAATAGTTCTTTGTATTTGATGTCGGCAGCGGCGCCGATGCCGCCCGGCACCGTGCCGCGCACTAGCAGTGACAGATCGAAGAGTGAATCGCCGATTCTCGACAGAAGGGGAACGCGGGCCAGACGTCCAGGCGCCTGGAAAGGAACTCGATCCGCTCTGCGGAGCCAGCGCTGATATTCAACGGGATCCAGGGGCTCGCCGGCAAAGCTCATATAGAGCACATGATCGTCAGGCACCTCAGAGAATTCGGCCAACTTCTCCAGATTCAGCTCGCCGGGCGGCACCATCAGGTGCGCCTCGTCATTGGCATCGATCAGCCAGAGGCCGGCCCCGTTGACAAACTCGTCCACCGCACAGGGGAAGAACATTTCGCCTTCCGTGTAGCGGACGATCGGTTCGTATTTCCGCAACAATTCCAGATCGCTCATGATGCAGCCTCCAGGGGCTTACGGTACAGCGGTTGGTCTTCAAAGACGGCTCGTACATTCCCCTGGTTGAGATAGAAAACAACTAGAGAATTGATCAGCAAATTGACATAGGGCTGCCCGTCGTGGAAGTATTGCCAGATGCCGAATATCAGGGCGATGCCGGAGAGGATCATAACGGCAAACCAGGCCCACTTCTGATAGCGCCAGAGTCCGACAATCACGAGGACCAGCGCAATTGCGATCGCGATATTGATGAGGCCAATCCAGCGGGCGTCTTCCAGATTCGGCAACACCTGGGTGGAAACGCCGAACTGGAAGCGGACGAAATTAAAAAAATTGGCGAGAATGTTGAGCATCTGAAGGACGATGATCGCATAGATGCCAAAAGGTCGCTTTCGTTCTTCCGGCTGAGCTGGATAATCCGCATATTCATAGGTAGTCACAGAGTCGGTTACCTCCCCTTCGCATGTATGAACTCGATTTCATTAAACTGTTACTTCGCCTTACGCTTTCCCGCGCACGCTGTGCCGTCAGGATCGCTCCATGCACGCGCAGGTGTCAACCGCTGCCGTCTGATTTCGCAGTACTCCAGATTCGCTGCCGTCTGAAAAGGTGACAGTCACTGGTACGGTGGCGACTGACCAAGCACGACTCGTTCTTCCAGTGACTGTCACCCGACATCAGTAGCCATGCTCGTATTGTGCGAACAGTTTAGATCACGGCCGGCAGGTAGAAGAAACCCAGGGCCAGGACGGCGTATACGGCCAACAGCATGGCCCCCTCCAGCCAGTTGGACCGACCGTCAATCGCCACGAGCGCGGCGATGACCGAGGCCGCGATCATGGCAATCACTTCCGGATGATTGAATTCCAGCGTGACCGGATTTCCCAGGAAAAGGGAAATGAAGACCAGGAGGGGCGCCACAAGCAGCGCAATCTGCAGGCTGGAGCCCAGGGCAATCGAGAGGCTCAGATCCATCTGGTTTTTCAGGGCAACCTGGACGGCCACCAAGTGTTCGGCCACATTGCCGATAATTGGCACGAGGATGATGCCGACAAAGAACTCGCTCAGGCCAAAGGCTTCCGTGACCGACTCCAGTGAGCCGACCAGGAATTCACTCATGACTGCCAGGCCGACCACGGCGCCGGCCATGACGGCTAGAGCCATGCCCGTGCTCCATGCGGGACCACTGTGGCTGGGTTCGATGCCCGGTGCGTGGGCCACATGGTTCTCCGGCGTACGGAGCGTGTAGATGATCGAGAGCACATAGAGGGCCAGCACGACCGCGGCCGTGGTCAGGCTGAGCGATTCCACCTTGGCAAAGTTCGGCTCAATCAGTTCGTTGAACAGCGAGGGCACGCTGATGATGATCGCGGCCAGAATCACCATGGTTGCGTCGATGCCGACGCGTTCCCGATCGAACTTTTGCACGCCATATTTCAGGCCACCCAAGAGAATGCTCAGCCCCATGACGAAGAGCAAATTCCCGAGGATGGAGCCAATGATCGAGGCCTTGACCAGATCGATTTTGGCGGCGCGGATGGCAATGACTGCAATGATGAGCTCAGCCAGGTTTCCCAGGCTGGCGTTGAGCAGACCGCCGATGCGCGGGCCCGTCTTGGCGGCCAGCGCTTCCGTGGACTCGCCCAAAATACCGGCAATGGGAATGATGGCGAGGGCCGCCGTGGCAAAGACGATCAGATCGCTCCAGCGGAGAATCTCCGCAGCCAGGGCGATGGGAAAAAAGACAAGCAGGAAGCGCAGATTCTTCATACCGGTGTTCCACAGCCGATGGCTGACAGGCGAGACCGATGTCGGTATGGGAGGCCGTTCCAAAAAACCGATCTCCGAAAATGATGTCCCCGGCACGATCCAGGCCTACTCTGGTCACCAAAGAACCTCGTGAACCGTGCCGGGGATGTTGATTCCGGGAATGGCCTGAGGCGACTTGCTATGCGCCTGCGGCTGCGGTTCGGCTGCGCAGATAAAAGGACCAGCCGACGGCAAGCGCGCCAATGGCCAACAGAATCCACGCGCTGACGGTTGCCAGATCGAAGCCCTGACCTCGCGCAATGAAGATCATCACGCCCCAAACCACCAAGGCTGCACTAATGAGAATCGGACCCCACTGAAAATCTTTCTTCCCGCGGTCGAAGAAGTAGGCCCAAATGCCGAGACCGCCATAGACGATCATGCCCAAGCCGAGAATCGTGTAGCCGAGGGTAATGGTACCCCAATTGAAGAAGAACATCGCGGCCAAAATACCGCCAACAATGAGCCCGACAATCCCCTGGTACATGATCGACTTGGAGCCATGGGTGCCCATGAAGCCACCAATGGCGTTGATGAGCCCGACGGCAAGGAGATAGAGCGCAACAACTAGTCCGATGTTTCGCACAGCGGATTCGGTCGCCAAGAAGATGTAGAGGGCCAGCCCAATCGCTACAATCCCTTCGATGAGCACGACCCACCATGAACGATCCTTACCCATGATTGAAGTCCTTTCCCGTATGGAGATGGGAGTCGGTGTGAGATATGAACAAGATGGCAGTAAGTTTAACGAAAGAATGGGATTTATGGAAATGGCTTTAGAGCGATTGGGTGCTTGCCCATGCGCAGGTCATCGCGACCCGCGTGACTTATTTGATCGCTATGTTTCGGCCCCCAATCCGATAGAACGCGGATCAGGCGGATTTACCGAATACGCGCGGATATTCGTGCAGATTTGATGCGCAGGTATCCGCCAGATCTGCTCAATCCGCGTTCTATTGTGACCAGTCCCCGGGCTGATAGAACGCGGAACACATCCTTTCGTCCGGTTGGCAGTTCAGGTGTTTACCGTCGAAAGAGCGAAGCCCGGCTGGTCAAATTGGTTTTCGGCGGCAGCAGCCGGAACGAGAATGCGCAAGGCGCCGGGAACCAGCGTGCACTCCAGCGGCGTGCGGCCGGCCGGTTCTGCATCCAGATGATAGGGCGCCGGCTGGGCACTTTCGATGCGTACGTGCTTGCCGGAAAAGGCGCGTATCTTGGAATCGTAGTAGTGAGTTTGCATCCCAACCTTGATGGAGTGCTCGACGGCTTGCACGATGGAAGTGCCCTCAAATGCGAATACTTCGAACTGGCCATCATCCAACACGCCGCGAGGGTTCAGTTTGATCGCGCCGCCAGCGTAATGGCGACAGTTGCTGATGGTGACCATGAGGTATTCGCCCTCGATATGTTTGTCGTCTACCCAAACCTCGGCCTGCATACTCCGGGCCTGAGGAAGATTGATCGAAACTTTGGCCGCGTAGCCGGCCATACCAAAGCGCTTGAACCAGCGCGGTCTCGGCTCCACCCGCTCGATCAGAAAGCCGTCCAACCCGGCGCTGGCCCAAAGAAGCCAGTAGCGTCCATCGTCACACCGGCCCAGGTCCATGGCCTGAACGCTGCCCTCCGCCAGCAGATGGGAGATATCCAGCAACCAGTCGTCGTTCATGAAGCTGCGCATGGGAATGCCGATCTCTTTGGCCAAAACGTTGGCCGTGCCGACCGGCAAAGGCGCGAGAATAGTATCGCTCAGGGCCAGACCGTTGGCCACTTCGTTGAGGGTGCCGTCTCCACCGGCCGCAAAAACCAAGGCATCACCCCGCTCGGCGGCAGCCCGGGCCAATTCCGCGGCATGTCCGGCATACCGCGTCGGCGCAAGCTGTATCTCCCAGCCATAGAGCTGCCAGAAGGCCAGGAAATGGGGCAAGGCATCGTGGGACTGCCGGATGCCGGCATGAGGGTTGTAGATTAGGGTGGCCCGACGATTGCCCATGCGGTGCTCGATGCGGTGCTTGCGTTGCTTGGTCTCAGAACGCTTTTCCGGCGTCAGCCGGTTAGGTCGACAACAACACGTCCGATCTGATCGCCCTGAAGAATGCGGTCGATTTCCGCCTCCAGATCGATCAGGCTCACCATACGCGTCAGGCGTTCGAGTTGCGGCAGCTTCCAGTCTTCGGCCAATTTGTTCCACAACTCCCGCCGGAATTGGATACTGCATTGGACGGAGTCGATCCCGAGGAGGCTGACGCCGCGCAGGATGAAGGGATAGACGGTTGTATTCAGCTTGTGACCGCCCACTAAACCACAGGCCGTGACCACGCCGCCGTAGTGCACCGACGCCAGGGCCGTGGCCAGCATATCGCCGCCGACGCAATCGACGACACCGGCCCAGCGGGTGCGCAACATGGGGCGGGAAACGTCGGTGACTTCGTCCCGCTGGACCACTTCGGCGGCGCCCAGGTCGCGCAGAAAGTCGGCCTGTTCCGGTTTGCCGGTGGCGGCGACCACCCGGAAACCTTCCTGCACGAGGAGGGCCACGGCCACGCTGCCCACGCCCCCGGTCGCGCCCGTCACCAATACCTCGCCCTGGGCAGGCTCGACGCCGGCCATCATCATGCGCCAGACGGACATGGCCGCGGTAAAGCCCGCCGTGCCGTAGACCATGCTTTCGCGCAGGGATAGGTCGGCCGGTCGTTTGACGGCCCACTCGGCCGGCACGCGGATATACTCGCCGAAGCCGCCGTCCGTATTCATGCCCAGGTCATAGCCGATGACGATCACCTCGTCGCCCGGCCTAAATGCATCGACCTCGCTCTGGATGACCGTGCCGGCCGCGTCAATGCCCGGCGTGTGGGGAAAGTTGCGCGTGACGCCTCTGTTGCCGGTTGCGGAGAGGGCATCTTTATAATTGAGAGAGGAATAATGAACCCGGATCAACAAGTCACCGTCCGGCAAATC
>CAYZLP010000277.1:4255-6658 GCA_964478635.1 uncultured Caldilineaceae bacterium | reverse complement strand
AAACGTGATTGGATTCGAGAATAGATGAGACAGGCGCCATAGGATAATTAATTGAAAATAGATAATTTTGAATTGATAATAGACAACTATCGTCTAGGGCCAAACGAAAAACATTCAAGAATCGCACAAATTAATAATTATGAATTATCTATTCGCAAATTAACCACTCTTCACCACCCTGCCGTTTAGGACGACCCAGGCGATGTTTTCCGTCTGCTCCAGGCTGCGGATGTCGGCCAGCGGATCGGTGCGGCAGACGACGACGTCGGCCAGCTTGCCCGCTTCCAGCGTCCCCAGGCGATCCTGCCAGCCCAGGGTTTCGGCCGCGGTTTTCGTTGTAGCCACCAGGGCTTCCATGGGCGAGAGCCCAACATTGCACATAAGACCGAGCTCGCGCAGGTTCGTGCCGTGGGGCATGACGCCGGCATCGGTGCCCATGGCGATGCGCACGCCGGCGCCATGGGCCCGGGCAATGCTCTCGGCATGTATCTCGATGGTTTCTCGGGCTTTGCGCACGCCGTATTCGGGCATGGCGCCGGAGATTTCCGCCTGTTCGAGCACGGCCAGTGGCGCCAGCAGCGTGGGCACCAGAAAGGTCCCGTGCTCCAGCATGAGTCCGATGGCTTCGTCATCCAGAAAGATACCGTGTTCGATAGAATGGATGCCGGCCCTGACCGCGTTCTTGATCCCCTCCACGCCCTGTGCATGGGCCATGACCTTGACGCCCCGCCGGAAAGCTGCTTCCTGGACGATAACCGCCAGCTCCTCCACGGTAAATTGGGTAAACTCGGGATGATCGGTCGGGCTCAGCACACCGCCCGTGGAACAGACCTTTACCACCTCGGCGCCGGCGCGCAATACCTCCCGAACCTTGCGGCGCACCTCTTCCACGCCATCGCATATGGGATCGGGCATGCCTGGATAGGCCGGCATGAGATCGAGGCGCTGACCCGAGGGCATCCACCCGTCCACATGGCCGCCGGTGATGGAGAGGGCCGTAATGCTGATCTGCATGCGCGGTCCCAAAACCAGGCCATCTTCCACTGCTTGCTTCAGCCCCAGGTCGGCCCCGCCCGCGTCGCGGACACAGGTGATCCCAGCGTCAAGGGTGCGGCGCATGCGGTCGATGGCCTCATAGAATTTGTAGGAAAAAGGCGTCATCAGCATCTTGGCCGGATTGACCCCTTCCAACATGAGATGCACATGGGTGTCAATCAAGCCGGGCAGTATGAAGCCGCCATCGGCATCAATGTCCACGGCATCGGCCGGCCGGCCGATAGTTTTTGCCGGTCCCACGGCAACAATCCGGTTCTCCTCGATCAGGACGGCCGCGTCGGACAAGGGCGTACCGCCGTTGCCATCGATGAGCGTACCGCTATGAATATAGATGTAGGTCATGCAGACCTCGCAGTCGCGTATGGTGGGAGAAAAAGAATGAATGTTCGGTGCGTCAGCCGGGCCCAATCTGTCCGGCAATGATGAAAAGGTAGCGGCTTAGTACATTATAAGGGAAAAACCATAATTCAAAAAACATTATCAAATGCACCCCGCCTGCTGTTGGCGTGAACGATTGGGTTTGGCGTTCACGAAATTTAGAACTCTCCGGCGGTAGGAAGTGGTACGCCGTTTGTCGAACTTTTGTGGACAAAATGTTGCAAATGATTCGCGATGCTCGACCAAGAGTTCCGGCGTCGACCGGATGCAGTATTCATGGATGTCATCCGTTGCGGTGTCCCTTCAGCGGATGCCCTTCAGCGAGAGGAGAGACCATCATGAAAAAATTGCAGCACCCGCCTATGCGCATTCTGGCGGTCGCCATCGTCCTGGGCTTGCTTCTGGTCGTTGGCCTGGCGAGCCTGGCCCAAGCCCAGGGAACCCCGCCGAGTCCCCTATCGCCCCGGTTGACAACCGGCACATCCTCCAAACCGGACCTGGGACAGATTCAGCTGACAACCGTTCCGGGCGCGTACACCGTTGTCCAGTGGCGGGACGGCTCGGGTCAATGGCAGGACGTCACCGGTTGGCGAGCCCAGGCCGCCAATGGCTTTGTCTCTTGGACCGTCGAAAAGAAGGACTTCGGCAAGGGTCCCTTCCGCTGGGTCGTCTATAGCGCCGACGGTCGCACCCTGCTCGGCATCAGCTACGAGTTCAAGCTGCCCGAAGCCGGCAAGTCGGTCCTGGTCACTGTGAGTCCGGGCTCCTATCAGACGCCCTACCGATATCGCGCTGAACCCCAATATCAGCCACAGTATCAGCCACAGTATCAGCCACAGTATCAATACCGGCCGCGCTACGAATACCGTTCGCCCGGACAAGGGAGAACCGATGCCCGTCCGGCCGACGGCTACTATGATCGCTACGGCTACTGGCGCGCGTACGAGAACCGCCAGCAGCAATCCTACG
>CAYZLP010000277.1:2860-4155 GCA_964478635.1 uncultured Caldilineaceae bacterium | reverse complement strand
TATGATCGCTACGGCTACTGGCGCGCGTACGAGAACCGCCAGCAGCAATCCTACGGTGGCTATCGCACCTACTCCGGCAGCGAATGCGCCCGCTGCCACTGCCCATAAGCGTGAGGCCTGACGTCAAGGCGCAATCCAGACGGGACGGGGATGGTGCAGGTTCATGCAACCTCCCATCCCCCACCCTGCCCTTAACCTCAACCACCCTCCCGCACCCGCCGCGGGTTCTCCAGCCGGATGGCTGATACCTTATACTCGGGAATCTTCGCCAGCGGATCCAGCGCATGGTCCTGGGTCAGTACATTGGCCGGCGCTTCCTTCCAATGAAACGCCAGGAAGACGACGCCCGGCTGCACCCGTTCGCTGATGCGCGCCTGGGTCCGCACCTGGCCCCGCCGGCTGTGGATCACGACCGGCCCGCCGTCGCGCAGATCGGCGGCCGTCGCGTCAACCGGGTGAATCTCGGCAAACCCCCGGGGCTCCCGCCAGTCGAGTCCTTCGCTGCGCCGGCTCATGGTGCCGGTATGGTAGTGATAAAGGATGCGCCCCGTGCTGAGAATGAGCGGGAACTCCTCGTCGGGTAGTTCGGCGGGCAGCTGGGCCTGCAGCGGATGGAACTTGCCCATTCCGCGGCTGAAGCGCTCTGTATGCAAAATGGGCGTACCCGGATGGTCGGCCGCCGGACAGGGCCATGTGAGGCCGGCGCCGCGCAGCCGTCGGTGGGCCATGCCGCCATAGATGGGCGTCACCGAGGCAGCTTCATCCATAATGTCGCGCGTGTTGTCAAAGCGCCAGCGGACGGCGTCCCCCTGCCCCAGCTTGGCTGCCAGCGCCGCGCCCAATGCGCCCGTGATCCGCCAGTCGGGCCAGGCTTCCCCGGGCGGCGTGACAATCGGCTCGATGAGCTGCACCCGGCGCTCCGTATTGGTGAAGGAGCCGTCCTTCTCCAGCGAGGCCGCAGCCGGCAGCACCACGTGGGCCAGGAGGGCCGATTCACTCAAGAAGATATCCTGGACGATCAGAAAATCGAGCGCACGCAGCCCCTCCTCCACGTGGGTGATGTTGGGGTCCGAGAGCATGGGATTTTCGCCCATGATGTACATGGCCGCCAGGCGTCCGTCGGCCGCCGCGTGCATCATCTCGACCACGGTCAGCCCCGGCTCCGGCGGCAGATCGTCCAGCCCCCACCCGGCCGCGACGGTCTGGCGCTTCGCTCCGTCCGTGACCGGCTGGTAACCCGGCAGCACATTGGGCAAGGCCCCCAGATCGCAGGCCCCCTGGACGTTCGACTGGCC
>CAYZLP010000277.1:0-2760 GCA_964478635.1 uncultured Caldilineaceae bacterium | reverse complement strand
GGCTCGCTCACCCAGGGCGTAGGTTCTGGCCGCCAGCTCGATCTGCTCAGCCGGTACGCCGGCGTGGAGCGCGGCCAGCTCGGGCGTATAGTCTGCCAGGGCTGCCACAAAGTCGACGTAGCCTTCGGTTCGGGCATCGATGAACGCCTGATCCGCCCAGCCTTCGCGGACGATGACGTGGGCCATGGCCAGAAAGATATAGATATCCGTGCCCGGCGTAGGCTGCAGCCAGAGCGTGGCGTGCTCCACCATGGGCGTGCGCCGGGGGTCGATGACGATGAGCGAAGATCCCCTGTTGACCGCGCGCACCACTTCGTAGGAGATGACCGGATGGGATTCGGCCGTGTTGGAACCGGTGATCAGAATACAGTCGGCGTGGCGGATTTCATTGATGGAGTTGGTCATGGCGCCGCTGCCGAAGGCCATCCCAAGGCCGGTAACGGTGCTGGCGTGGCAGAGACGGGCGCAGTGATCCACGTTGTTGGTGCCGATTCCGGCGCGCATGAATTTCTGGAAGAGATAGTTCTCTTCATTGGTGCAGCGGGCCGAGGCGAGTCCGGTCACGGCATCGCCTCCCCGGTCACGGATGATTCTCGCCAGCTGCTCGGCCACGATCTCGATGGCCGTCTCCCAGTCCACCGGGATGAAATACTCCTCGCCCTTGCGCGCTTTGAGGGGACTCGTGGCCGGAAGCTCCCACGGCTCGTCGGTCAGACCCAGCGTATGGGCCAGGTCCCGGCGCACGAGGGGGGTCGTGAGGCGATCCGGACTGTCGATGAAGTCCCAACCCGAGCGGCCTTTGACGCAGAGAAACTCACCGTTCACCGGCGCGTCGGCATAGCCCTGGGCATCGACAATGCGCTCGTTCTTGAGGAGAAACTCCACGCCGCAGCCCACGCCGCAGTAGCCGCAGAGAGTACGCTTGCGCGTGAACTCCCAATCCCGCCCTTCACCCAGGCGCGGCTTGGGCATGAGCGCGGCTGTTGGGCAGACCTGAACGCAGCTGCTGCAGAAAACGCAGGACGAATCGACCATGATGCCGTCAAAGGGGGTGGCGATATGGCTGTCAAAGCCCCGCCCGGCATATTCGATCGCGTCCATGCCGACGACTTCGTTGCAGACGCGCACGCACTTGCCGCAGAGAATACAGTATTGATGGTCGCGCACGAAGAAAGGATTGTCATCTTGGTAGAGAGTCCGGGCCACCTCGAAGTCGAAGCTCGTCGCGCTGATGCCGAATTCGTAGGCATATTTCTGCAGATCGCAGGCGCCGTTTTTGTCGCACGTAACGCAGGTTAGAGGATGTTCGGAGACGAAAAGGTCGATAATGTCCCGCCGCATGGCCGTGAGCTGATCGCTGTGGGTGCGCACGACCATCCCGTCTGCGCAGGCCAGACCGCAGCTCGGCGCAGGCAGGGGCCGGCCATCCACCTCGACCATGCAGAGCCGGCAACCGCCCGACGGCTCCAGTTCCGGATGGTAGCAGAGGCGCGGTATGTCAATGCCGTTGGCCAGGGCCGTCTCCATGACCGTTGCGCCCGGCGCAAACTCTACGGTTCGACCATCGATGGTAATTTGGCTCATGGGGCCATCCTTGGGTTTGGTTCGCGTGGGTGACAGTCACTGGCTGAGCGACACTCGCTTGACAAATTCTGGTTGTGCCAGTGACTGTCACCCACGCGCATTTCCTGGTTCTCAAATCTTTTACAGCCGGCAGCTTCCGGCCGGGCACGCTTTGTGATCCACATGCGCGTCATACTCGTCTCCGAAGTAGCGCATGGTGGTCAGAACCGGGTTGGGCGCCGTCTGACCCAGTCCGCAGAGCGACGTTTTGTGGACCGTGTCGCACAGGCTGACCAGCCGCGCCAGATCGTCCCGCGTGGCCCGGCCCTGGGTGATGGCGGTAAGCATGTTGAGCATCTTGCGCGTCCCCACCCGGCAAGGGATGCACTTCCCGCAGGACTCATCCTGGGTAAAGGTCAGGAAGTAGCGGGCAATATCCACCATGCAGGTGGTCTCGTCGGCCACGATCATGCCGCCCGAGCCCATGATGGCTCCCGTCGCTTTGAGATCCTCGTAGTCGATGGGGGTGTCCAGCAGTCCGGCGGGGATACAGCCGCCCGAAGGTCCGCCCAGCTGCACCGCCTTGAAGGAGCGCCCGTCCCGGCAGCCGCCGCCGATCTCGAAGATCATCTCGCGCAGGGGCATGCCGATGGGAATTTCGACCAGACCCGAATTGCGGACGGCCCCGGCCAGCGCGAAGGCCTTGGTCCCGCCCGACCGCGCCGTGCCGAGGCCGGCAAACCAGCCGGGCCCGTTCAAGAGAATGGACGGTACGCTGGCGTAGCTTTCCACATTGTTGATGTTGGTCGGATGACCCCAGAGGCCGACTTCCGAGGGATAGGGCGGGCGCATGGTAGGCATGCCCCGATAGCCCTCGATGGAGCGCATGAGCGCAGTCTCTTCGCCGCAGACAAACGCCCCGGCCCCTTCCTTGATGACGAAATCGAAGTCCATGCCGCTGCCGAGAATATTCCGGCCGACCACGCCGTATTCACGCGCTTGCGCGATGGCTTCCTCCAGCGCGGCCACGGCCAGGGGATACTCGGCCCGGATATAGATGTAGCCCTTGCTTGCGCCGATGGCCCGGGCCGCAATCAGCATCCCTTCCAGCACCCGGTGCGGATCGCCCTCGATCATGGTGCGGTCCATGAAAGCGCCCGGATCCCCCTCGTCAGCGTTGCAGATGACGAACTTGCG
>CAYZLP010000276.1:0-6661 GCA_964478635.1 uncultured Caldilineaceae bacterium | reverse complement strand
CAGGGTTCAGGTCCGGCGCGGTGGAGGCGATGCGAGGCAACGTCTCTACGGGTGGGGCCGGGAGGCGGTGGTGGTTGGTGGGTTTGGGGGCGCAAGCGGGACGATGGAGACGGGGCAGACGTTGCAACTTCCTGCCTTGCTTTGGCGATTCGCCGGTGCGGTGGCTATACTACGAGGCAAAGAAGCCGTCACCTGAATGGATCCTTATGCAGCCTGATGCGTTCGATCTGAAGCGCAGCCCTTTTGTTTTCTTGAAGACGCTCTTTCTGATCGTCTTCTTCTTTGCGCTGATACCGGTCTTGGTAAACTGGATCTTTGCGGTCGAAGAATCCTATACGACAACGGGCCTGGCCCGCAGCTTGCCCTATGACTTCCTGATGACCGTTGTGGTCACGCTCCTGCAGTTGGTGATCATCCTCGTCGCTTTTCTGGGTTGGTACATTCCGACGTATCGGGTGACGGAAGATGAGATCATTCTCGATCGGGGTGACTTCTTCGGCCTGCGCAAGGTCGCGGCAACGCAAAGCATTCAAAGCGTCGACATTCGCCAGGGGTGGCTCGGGCGGCGCTTCAACTACGGAACCCTGCTCCTGCGCGATGCCGCCGGCGCCGAACTGGGACGCATTCAAAATGTCCCCAGCCCGATCTTGACCGCAGAAGAGATCCGGGAACTGGTCGATCCGCCCGGCATGCGGGCCCTCGATCTCTTGGAGCTGCCGGCCCAGGAGTTGATCGTGCGGGGGGAAGGCCAATATGTTGAGTTCAAGTCAAGTCTAATTTGGGATTACCGCCAGGAGCGAGCCAACAAGGCGCTCTATGAGCCGGTCATGAAGAACGTCACGGCCTTTCTCAATTCGAAAGGCGGCGTTGTTTTGATCGGCGTGGCCGACGACGGCTCGATTCTGGGGCTGGAGCCCGACATGCGCACGTTGAAGCAGCCCGACATCGATCGCTGGGAATTGCTTTTCAATAACGCATTCAACGCCATGATCGGCGTTCAATACCGTCGTTTCGTCGAACTCGTATTCCCCACACTTGAGGATAAAGTGATCTGTCAGGTGAACGTCCGTCCCTGTCCAAAGCCAACCTATCTCAATCACAACAATGCCGAGTACTTCTACATCCGCGCCGGCAATGGGACGCAGCCTCTCTCCATGAGCAAGGCGAACGAATACATCCGCGACCATTTTGCTGACTGAGGCTTATCTCGCATTGTCCGGAAAAGGGAGAGGCCCGTGGTGCATGCACCACGGGCCTCTCCGGTTTTTGTCCGGTAGCGTCTAGAGGAAAATCCCCTGAGGTGACGCCACCGGACGGATACTGGTACTACAATCCATTAGCATCACCTCCTTTATTATGGGATAGCGATTTTAGGCTGGGCGCCCCACAAGCGGTTCTTGGAACGAACAGGTGTGCGACTGACGCCTAGCTGGCAAGAGTATCTCACAGATGTTTTGGCCTGTCAAGTGGTATTTTTTACATTTTCTTCTCGTGCATGGCGTCACTCCAGGGAAGGGGTCAAAAGAACCGCCAGACATGGTTGGTGTTCCGACCCCTACCCGGTAGTTCACGAGCTTGGTGAGAAGACCGCTAGCGATGGATGAGTGGTAGATAGCTATAGGCCTGTCCCGCCTCGCCCGGGCGTATTCGAATGCGGACTGTAACCTCGTCAGAGTCAGCTGCGCCATGATTGGCAGTATAGGCAAAGCTGTCTATGCCGACGTAGCCGTTTTCCGGCGTATAGCGGAAGGAACCGTCGGCATTCAGCAGCAATGTGCCGTGTTGGGTATCACGCACCAATCGGGCGGTCAACGAGCCCCCATTTGCGGTACACCCCTCCAACGCGACGGCAGCGACTGACAGCGGACCGCCGGCTCGTTCGCTGACATCACTAGCCTGCCAGCTGCTGTCCATCCAGGCCAGCTCATGAATGTGGTTGCCGTCCATGGTGCTGACCTGGAAGTAGACCCGAGGGTCGTGCTTTACCGTCAGTGCAAACAGAGGGCTGCCGATCAGCGCTTCGCTGGCGTAGCCATCGATTGTCAGATTCTTGTGAGACCAACCTGACCCGTTCCAGGCCAACTCATGAATCTCCCATTCGTAATAGCCCTCGGCCATGTAGTAGACACGCGGGTCTTCTTGCGTGCCGACTGTGAGTGCGTGCAGCGCGTCGCCGGTAGCATCCGGCGCACCCGCAACGGCGGCCGTCAGATCACTGTCGTGCCAACTCTCATCGACCCACGCAAGCTCGTGGATATGCTGGTTGCCCATGGCGTTTGCAACGTAATAGACGCGGGCGGCTCCGGCTACCGCTAGGGCGGAAAGGGCGCTATCGTTGGCAGCCTGCGCTCCGCCGCTGGCCGCCGTGATGTCGAGGTGACGCCATCCGGCGCCAGACCGGCTTAGCTCCTGCACCCCTGCGTCAGTCGAGAAATAGTAGACCTGGGGCTCGCCATTGACCACTGTTGTCACCGCCAGCGCGCTGCCGATCCGGGCCGGCGGTCCCTGAACAAGGGTCGTCAAATCGGTGGCCGTCCAATGATCCATCTGCCAGGACAACTCAATGACGTGCAGGCCATTTTGCCCGGTAGCCAGGTGATAGACATGGGGTGCACCGTCGATTTGCGCAGCCACCAGCACACCGCCCTCCGCATCCGGTCCGCGGGCAGCAGCCGTCACGTCTTCGTGCAACCAGCGATCGCCGTCCCACGCAAGTTCATGAACATGGATTCCTGCTGCACCCTCCGCCGCATAGTAAATTCGGGGATTGCCGGCAATGTCCGTCACACTTAGGGCTGAATGTGTCGTCGCGGGCGCATTGGCGGCATCTGTAACGTCCACGTATGACCAGTGATCGACGGTCCAAGCCTGACCGAAGATGTGGTTTGCCTGATCCAGGTAGTCCTCCACCATGAAATAGACGCGCGGATCGCCGCTGGCAGACGTATCATTGGCGAGAATTCCCGGTGCTTGGACGAGAAGTTCCGTATCGGCAACGGCAGCAAAATGATCGTCCAGAGCAGTTGGAGCAATGGGTCGGCTGAGTTGACTGCCGACCAAGGAATAGCTTTGGGCGGGGAAGGGTACGTCATACGCTTCTACCACCAGCTGCCAGCGCCCCGGAAGGGGTGAGTCCACTTCAACCATCTCCACGTTGTTGCGATGATCGGCGTCTCGTCGCGCCGGCTCAATCGCATAGGGTGGAATCGGATCGATGTCGCCGCAGCCTGGTCCACTACCGTCGCACTCGGCATAGGGCAGGGGATCGAGGGTCCAGGGCCGGTGAATGGTTCCGGCCGGATCGATCAGATAGAGATCGAGATCGTTGACGAGTTTTGGCGTGGTCTGCGCAGCCGTCGGATCGCCGGCCCGATCATCCCAGACCAGCGTGAATTGCACCAGATCTCCTTCTTGCGCTCTATCTGCCTGCTCCAGATCCGTCTCGCTCAGCGAGAAGTCGTAAATGTGACGCTGGTAGCTGTCCAGTACGCCTTCGTGCATGAAACGTGTGGCTGCTTCGGGGCCCGGGTCGGCGGCAATCATCGTCACGGCTGCTTCGATGTCGACCAGACCGTAGCCGGTGGCAAAATCGGGGCCTCTGTCATAGACCACGGGAGCGCCGGTGTCAGGGTTGTTCCAGTCGCGCGGGTCGCCGAATGAGTGAACCAGATCGGTAGCGGTCTGGATTAGAATTGCCTTGATGGTCGACGGCAGCGGCGGTGAAGTCTGCAGATCTACGCCGTGCACATCGCGCAACTGTTGCAGGATCAGGGCGATGCTGCCGGTCACCGCAGGTGCGGCCTCTGAAGTGCCTTGGGACGAACGATAGGCGGCGTACCCGGTGTCGCTGTCATAATGGACGGAATAGACCCCGGGCCAGTTGTGGGTCATGGGAATGAGCAGGAATTGCTCAATGGTTCCGTTCCAGCCGGTGAAATGGGTGCCACTGGCATCCTGCCCCCACCGACCTACCGGGATCTCCACGACCTCCCAGCTACCGGTGCAGGTGACCGGGAATTGGATCTTGCCATTAATCCTGGTGCTTTCGCCCTGGATATGCCATTGAAGTCCGCCCGCCGCGTAGATGCGATCGGGCGGATAGTCCATCTTGTAGCGCATGACGACGCTTTGATCGGGGTTGGCACGCAAGCTGAAGGGACCGCTCCACCCCCAGGGGTCTTGATTGCCGGCGGCATCGCGGGCATAGCCAAGCTGGAAATTCAGACTGCCGCCGCCGGTCGTGACGTTGAAGATGTTGTAGGAGGAATCGCTTTGGAACCAGCCTTCGGTATTGCCTGACTCATTGAATTCCCACGCCATCTCGAGTTCGCCTGAGCGAGAATTGTAAATCCGGATGAAGTCGATGCTCATCCCGATCCGGTCCATATCGACGTCAAACGTCGCGGGAAGATGATTCTTGCCGCCGGGCGCCATCACGTCCGGTTTGATGCGTCCGTCAAAGGTTGGGCCAAGACTGCTAAATGGACTGAGACCGCCATCGTTGGCGTTCACGCTCCCGACAGCGATGCTGTTTTTGGCCGGGGCATACATGGAATAGTAGCCCTCCTCGTCATTATGCTGTGGGAGGAGGCCATTGTTGCCTGCTGCCCAGACCTGTGGCCACTGCTGGTCGGCGCCGTCGTCCCCGCTGATGTCGCGGTCTACCATTGCCGACTGGCCATCATAATCGCCATAGCTCATGATATAGGAGTGGTTGCTGGCATCGATCGCTGGCGTTGATGTGCTGTAGCCGCCTTCGTATAGCGATGCTTCAGGGGCCATTCCTCGCCAGCGACCGATGGGGGCATAAAAGGGGGTGTCCTGGCGCTCAGCGCTCAGCTCGCCATCGCCGGCCATGATACCGGCCACCAGGGTACCATGCGTGCTGCCGCTTGCGGGTGAAGGATCCAGAAAACGCGTTTGCCCGGTTTCGTCGATGAAATCGGGATGCTCATCCCATACGTCCTCTGAAACCTGTAGCGTCACGCCTCGACCCGTGAGTCCGTCATAGTGGATCGACGGCGGGTTGTTTCCGATCACGGCTTGCTGCACCTGATCGACGTGGATAAGCGCTCTGGCTTCGTCAAGCAGGGGAGAAAACGGAATCGGTCCCGGCTCGATCAGGTGGATGCCCGATTCCTGCAGCAATGGGTCGAGCTTCGCCGGCTCAATCGTGATTGCCCAGAGCAGGGGCGGACTTTGGGGCGCATAGGTGAGTGCGTGCCGGTTGAGAATCTGTTCCATCTCGCCCGGCGCGACGTCCTCAAAGAAGAGTACCGTCAATTCGAGCAGGCCCTCTTCGGTCTGCGCCCAGGCGGGTGCCTCTCCCCGGCGCACCGCGGAGGATGCTTTGTGTTGCGCCTGCCAAGGCGTTGCCGCCTGAATATCGTAGGTCGCAATGACGTTCGCCGATAGAGCGCCCGGTTCGACGCCGGCCAGCATGACATCATTTCCCAGGTAGCTAAGCAACTGTACGCCGGCGCCCTCGAGCGCTTCGATTTCCGCCAGCCGCAGGTTGCGGCCCAGCTTCAGGGCGACATAGCGGTCGCCGGATGTGACGTATTCACCATCCACCAGAACGATCTCAGCTGTTCTGAGCGGCAAGCGGGATTCTACCCTGAAGGAGGGTTGCGGTGTGGCTATAGGATCGTCAAGGTAGGCGGCGGCTTCACGAGGAGGCGCCCCGTGGGTCGGTGGTGAGGCAGCCGCCATTGGAGAGCCTAGCAAGAGAGCGATCAGGATAATCAATCCAATTTGCACGGCGAAATGCAGGGGACAACGATTCGCACACATATTTGTGCCTCCAATTCATGAAAAAGGGTCAATTGAGTGGACTCGCAACACAGCCAAGATAGCCGGGTTGTGACTACAAACTGGCTACAATTAGTGGCCGGTCGGTCGTCGACGATGACAAAGTATGGGCATTATCTGTTGACGAATCAGAATATTTGTTCTACAATGGGGACACCCCAAGAGAGTACCTCATCATTAGGGCAGGAATTGGACCGGAGGAGGAGCGAGATGACATCAGTGCGCGTGCTTGTCGGCACCCGGAAGGGCGCCTTTATTCTGCAGGCGGATGGTAAGCGAAACGAATGGGCGGTGGAAGGACCCTTTTTCGGGGGATGGGAAATTTTCCACCTCAAGGGTTCTCCGGTGGATTCGAACCGCCTCTATGCCGCCCAATCCAGCGGCTGGTTCGGCCAGGTTGTCCATCGTTCAGATGACGGCGGCCGCAGTTGGGAGACGGTTGGCAACGACTTTGTCTATGCCGGCGTGCCGGGAACGCACCAGTGGTATGACGGTACGCCTCATCCGTGGGAATTCAACCGGGTCTGGCACTTCGAACCGGCCCTGGATGATCCCGAAACGGTCTATGCCGGCGTGGAGGATGCGGCCCTCTTCCGTTCGACCGACGGCGGCCACAGTTGGCACGAACTCTCGGGTCTGCGTGAGCACGGTACAGGGCCTCTCTGGCAGCCGGGCGCGGGCGGCATGTGCCTCCACACAATCTTGCTGGATCCCCAGAACCCCAAACGCATTTTCATTGCGATTTCCGCGGCCGGAGCCTTCCGCACGGATGACGGCGGCGCTACCTGGCAGCCAATCAACCAGGGCCTGGTCTCCGATTACATCCCCGACCCCGCAGCTGACGTCGGCC